>CAYYJL010000042.1:0-10931 GCA_964472245.1 uncultured Ignavibacteriaceae bacterium
TGTAGTAAGATTGTAGCTGCCCATTAATTTTTTCTAAATCGTCTAATTCTGATTTAATTTCTATGGCAAAGCGAAATCCATCTTTTAGATAGACCAAATCGGCGTACCGACCAATAACACCAAACCTGATTTCAGTTCCTAGTGCATCAATTTCTTGTGTGTCGGTTAAAAAATCTATAAGCTTAGATTTAATAAATTTCGAATCTTGAGTAGTTCTATGCATTAAAAGTTTATATAAAGATTTAGTCTAATTATTTGGGAATTTATAGATTTTAAAAAATATTAAATCCAAAAGGAAATCGCAAGCAAATATTTGGTCATAGAAGATCATATTCTAAAATTCTTAAATTACATGTTATTGGATCATACCATTTCGCTGAGATATTTTGAACCAAATGGTAATGTATTCTTGAGTAGAGAAAATAAATATTCCTTAAATCCAAATGTACTGCAATTGCTCCCAGTTACATAGCTTTTCTGATCGCACTGTAAGTTAGAGGTTTCGATTCAACGGTCATTTTCCTCCGCTGAAATTCATCAATCAGTGGTATCTGAAATTCAGGACTTAGCCACACAACAAAATGACATGCGATATCTTTATTCGTGAATGTCCCCCCATATCTGCCTGCTTCCATTAATAATTCGATTGCTTTTGTTTACCAATTGCTGCCTGACGGAAGAGAAAAATGAGTTTACTCCAGGTTCTCTTTCAATTACCTCGAATTCGGGGTAATTAACGGAGGAATCACTTATTCTTACCAATTCACCGATACCCTCATGTTAATTTTGAGATCAAGTCAATTTTACCAGTTTCTAAATATATCTTTTATTTTTCCCTTGACCATTGTTTGGGTGTGTACTAAATTAGTACACACTAAATATTATTTTAGTTAATTGTCTAATTGAGGTAGAAGATGAGTTTTTTGGAGAATTTTATTAAGCCAAAGAGGTTGGCTTTGGGTTTAAGTTTGAGAAAGTTTGCAGAATTAATAGGTCTTAACGCAAGTTTTTACAGTAAAGTGGAACGGGGTATCGTTCCTTTTCCTGAGAATAATGATTTGCAGCTGAGGATAGCAAAAACTCTGCAATTGGAAGAGGGTTCTCCGGAATGGATCGAATTTTCCGTTGCTATATCTCTCAGCAATGGTAATGTTCCTAAAGATGTATTATCCGATCAGGAACTTGCCGGTATTTTACCGATATTTTTCAGGACTATTAAAGGCGGCAAGCCATCGGAAGCGGAACTTAAATCCCTGATAAATTTTATTCGGAAACAATATGCGGGGGAAATAGTTGCTGACGCAGTTAAATAAAATTGAAATAAGAAAGTCTGCCGAAGAATTATTATCAAATTCAAATTTGCCTGATGAAATTCCAATAGACGTGGAATTAATTGCAGAGCGAACCTGTAACCTGCAATTGCAGCCGGTGAGGGGTTTATCCTGGGGATGTGATACAGAGGGAATGTTGTTGAGTGATCTGACAACAATTCTTTTTTCAGAAGATAATAGTGATGTGAGAATCCGCTTTACCATTGCTCATGAATTAGGGCATTTTATTCTCCATAAAGATTATATACAGAATCTGGGATTTACGTCATTGACTGAGTGGTTAGATTTTCTAAAGTCATTTCCCCCGGCTGATTGGGCACAGGCAGAATGGGAAGCAAATATGTTTGCAGGGTATCTCCTTGTTCCTGAAGAACTTCTTTACAAAATGATAACTGCGTCAAAAGAATTACTCCAGCCGCTGAAACAAAAGAAAATAAGAGAAGAGGTTTTAAGGGGGTATTTGGCGAATCATTTTGCTCCAAAATTCAATGTGTCAACTGCTACAATGGAAATCAGATTCAAGAATATGGAAAAAGCAATTTATGATCTGATTTAATATTTGAGGGAAAAGTCAGTGACGCCCCTCCCAAGCCCACGGCACAACCCCAACCCCCCCCCATTTTTCCTTCTTTTGTATTAGATGTAAAATGAGTATCTTTGTAATTTGACTTTTGGCAGTATGCGGGTTTACAGAGCGATAAGTGAAGTAGAGTTTGATAGAAATACCGCCCTGACACTCGGCACTTTTGACGGAGTTCATCTCGGGCATAAAAGCTTGATTGCAGCCCTTTTAGAGAAAAGTTCCGGCAGGGGACTCAGAAGTTTCATCGTTACTTTTAACCCTCACCCAAGAAGTGTCCTGCAGCCGGATTCTCCGCTGCCATTGCTGACTACAACGGAGGAGAAAATAGCCCTCTTTGAGCAGGCAGGTATCCATAGTGTGCTTGTGTACCCTTTTTCGGCGGAGACTTCAAAGATGAGTTCCAACCTGTTTTTTGAAGAGATTATCCTCGGTAAAATCGGGTTGAGCAGTCTGGTGGTCGGGTACGATTTCCGGTTCGGCAAAGGGAGAGGCGGGGATGCTGCAATGCTCTCCGATTACGCACGGCAATTTGATTTTGAGTTTGAACAGGTTTCCGCTTTTAAACTGAATGATACAACGGTCGGCTCTTCCCTTATCAGGGAGTTCCTGGCAGCCGGTTCCATGGAAGAGGTGCATACCCACCTGGGATACCGGTACTCGTTCAGCGGAACTGTGGTGGAAGGAAACAAGCGGGGACGTACACTCGGTTTCCCCACGGCAAATATTTCCGTAGGGGGGGATGATAAAATGCTGCCGGGCAACGGTGTGTATGCAGTGCTGCTGCAGCTGGAAGGGGTGATGCACAAAGGTGTGATGAACATCGGCGTGCGGCCCACGTTTCAGGATAAACCGGTTATTGTTCCGGAAGTGCACATTGCGGAATTTAACCGCGATATATACGGCGCAGAGCTGCAGGTGTTTCCGCTGGTAAAAATAAGAAACGAAAAAAAGTTTTCCTCGGTAGAGGAACTGCAAAAACAGATTTTACAAGATAAAGAGCAGGCAGCAGGCCTGCTGAAAGAATTTAATTAACTAATATATCCCGGTTGCGACTGGGATACTATCGAATCATAAAGGAGATCGTAATGACGAACGAAGAAAAACTTGAAATAATCAAGAAATACGGTAACAACGAAAAAGACAGCGGCAAAACAGAGGTGCAGGTAGCATTGCTCACTAAGAGAATCAATGACCTGACTGCTCATTTCGGCGAGCACAAAAAAGACCACCACTCAAGAAGAGGTCTTATGATGATGGTTGGTAAAAGAAGAAGACTTCTGGACTATCTGGCATCGAAAGATATCGAGCGTTACAGAGCTGTAATTAAAGCGTTGAATATAAGAAAATAAAGGTATTGTTAATGATAGTAGTAAAAGAATTAGAAATAGACGGCAAAAAGCTGACCATAGAAACAGGACGTTATGCAAGACAGGCAAACGGTTCTGTTATGGTCCGTTGCGGCGATACGATGGTACTTGTTACCGCCGTAGCAGCGCCTGAACCAAAAGAAGATCAGGATTTTTTCCCATTGCAGGTTGAATACCGTGAAAAACATTCCGCAGCGGGTAAATTCCCCGGCGGATTTTTTAAGCGTGAAGGAAAGCCGACTGAAAAGGAAGTCTTAAGCGCGCGTCTTATTGACCGCCCCATCCGTCCGTTATTTGCAGACGGATATAATAATGAAACGCAGATTGTTGCAACCGTATTTTCTTATGACGGCGTAAATGACCCGGATGTGCTTGCCGCAACCGGAGCATCTGCTGCACTGAGCATCTCCAATATCCCGTTCCTGGGACCTATTGGCGAGGTTCGTGTCTGCCGTTTGGATGGAAAGTATATAGTCAATCCTTCTTTTGAAGAGACTGAAAAGGGAGATATGGAACTTATTGTTGCAGGCACCGCAGACTCCCTGATGATGGTGGAAGGTGATGCAAAAGAAGTTTCCGAAGATGAACTGCTGGAAGCGCTGAAAGCCGCACATGAGGCAATCAAACAGTTGATAGCAGTGCAGAAGGAACTTGTTTCCGAAGCAGGCACAGCAAAGATGGAAGTTAAGCCGAAGGAAATTGATGCGGCTTTAGTGAAGGATGTTAACGACCTTGCACGTGCTAAATACCGCGAAATAGTTGCCAGCGTATTAACCAAAGAGCAGAGAAGCGATGCCAACAAAGCATTAAATACCTCTGTTAAAGAAGCACTGGCAGAAAAATATCCAGAGATGGAAAAAACCATCGGCGCAATTCTTCATGATATAGAAAAAGAAGAGATGCGCGAAAGAATCCTGAAAGACGGGCTCCGTTTGGATGGCAGAAACACCAAACAAATCCGTCCGATAACCATTGACCTTGGCGTATTGCCGAGAGCACATGGTTCAGCATTATTCACCAGAGGAGAGACACAGAGTCTCTGTTCACTTACTCTTGGCACCAAGAATGATGAACAGCTGATTGACGGTCTTGGTGAAGAATACACCAAAAAATTCATCCTGCATTATAACTTCCCGCCGTTCAGCGTGGGTGAAGTTGGCAGAATGACCGGTGTAGGCAGAAGAGAGATAGGCCACGGAAATCTGGCAGAGCGTTCATTAAAGAATCTTGTTCCGCCGGAAAACGTATTTACCTATACGCTGCGCCTCACCAGTGATATATTAGAATCCAACGGTTCATCATCCATGGCATCGGTTTGTTCCGGTTCACTGGCAATGATGGATGGCGGCGTTCCCATCCGCGAAGGCGTTGCAGGTATAGCAATGGGCTTGGTGAAAGAGGGAGACCGCTACGCAGTTCTTTCAGATATACTCGGCAATGAAGATCACCTTGGTGATATGGACTTCAAAGTTGCCGGTACATCAAAAGGCATTACCGGTTTTCAGATGGATATAAAGATTGAGGGCATCTCATTTGCCATCATGGAAGAAGCACTCCGCCAGGCAAAAGAAGGCAGACTGCACATCCTTGGTGTTATGAATGAAGCAATCTCCCAGCCGAGACCGGACCTTTCACATTTTGCACCGAGAATCGTCAGCATGAAAATTGCTCAGGATCAGATTGGTGCACTTATCGGGCCGGGCGGTAAAACCATACAGAAACTTCAGCGTGATTACAATTGCGAAATCAGCGTTGAGGATGACGGTACGGTGAGCATCGCATCCCCGAATAATGAGTTCGTACAGCAGTGTAAAGATTACATTAAAGGCCTGATGGCTACTCCGGAAATAGGCACTGCCTATGACGGTGTTGTTACCCGCCTGATGGATTTTGGTGCCATCGTGGAATTTTTACCGGGCAAAACGGGTCTGCTTCACGTTTCTGAAATAGACCACAAGAGAGTAGAAAAAGTGGGCGACTTTTTCAAAGAAGGAGACAAGGTAAAAGTACTGCTCACTAAGATAGACGGCGGTAAGTTCGGGCTCAGCCGTAAACAGCTGATCAAGAAAGAACCCCGTAAAACTGAAAATGCCGAAGGTAACGGAGAACACGTTACACCGGCATAACAGAGTAACCTAAGTCGTTCAGACAGAAAACAACGGTATGGAATACGAAGGGAAACAAACTACTTCATTCGGGCGGAAAACCCCGCAGGGATTTTTCCGCAATTGAACAGGAGTGTCTGTTTCCCTTTGTTGTTTACCGGGTATATCTGTCGCAATTAATTAATGAAATCAGTAAAAAAGCTTCCCCGCTGAAGAGGAAAACTATTGCATGTGTCTGGAGTCTGAACAACTCCGCCACCGGTTCAGGCAGCCGGTTATAAGCCGGAAGTGTTATTGCTGATTTACCACGTATAACTATATAAAAGTTTTATGAACAATGTTAAAAGAAATAATTATCAATTCGTCTGCAAATCAGACGAGGGTTGCCATCACCGAGGATGGCTCTCTTGTTGATTTTTTTGTAGACTATCCTGAAAACAGGAGAATGGTTGGGGATATATATCTTGGCAAGGTAGCCAGGGTATTACCGGGGATAAAAGCTGCGTTTATTGATATCGGGATGAAGCATGATGCATTCCTGCATTTTTCCGATATTGGTGAAAGAACCAAAGAGTTTCAGGCGATGCTTGAAGATGAAGAGGACGACGATGAAAATGACGGACGTCCCACAGCGGAGATACAGGAACGCACCATTAAAGAGGTGCAGACCATAAACGGGGTTCCTATTCTGAAAAAAGGGGAGCCGATACTGATACAGATAACCAAAGAGCCGGTCAGCAATAAAGGGGTGCGGGTTTCCTCATCCATTTCCATTGCCGGGCGTTTTTGTGTTCTGCTTCCGTTTGATAACCGCATAGGCATCTCCAAAAAAATCACAGACTTTAAGGAAAGAAGGCGCCTCCGTTCCATAGCACGTTCCATCATCCCTAAAAATTACGGGCTGATTATCAGAACGGTTGCACGGAATCAGAGTGAGGAGTCCCTTTCTGAAGATTTGAACAACTTAAAGAAACAGTGGGATGATATTGAAAGCAAATCCCGCACGGAAGAGGCGCCGTCCCTGATTCATCAGGACTTAAGCACCACCTCCAGCGTTATCAGGGATTTATTCACCTCTGATATAGCAAGAGTTTACATTGATAACAAAAAGCTGCACCGCCAGATAAAGGAATACATCTCCGGCATACACCAGGAGCTGACCGAAAAGGTGGAACTTTATAAGGATAAGCAGAGTATATTTGAAGCGTTCAGGATTGACCAGCAGATAGACTCGCTTTTTTCCCGCAAGGTTGCCTTAAAAAACGGCGGCTACATTATCATAGAGCACACCGAGGCGATGGTAGTGATAGATGTAAACAGCGGAAAATATGCAGCCAGCAAGGAGCAGGAGCTTAACTCCCTGAAAACCGATCTGGAAGCTGCCAGGGAAATTGCCCGTCAGCTGCGTCTGAGGGATATCGGCGGATTGATTGTTGTGGATTTTATTGACCTGGAAGATGAAAGAAACAGGAAGAAAATCTATGACGAGCTGCGCAAGGAATTCCGCAAGGACCGTGCAAAAGTGAGTATTTTACCGATGTCAGATTTTGGCCTGATTCAGATTACCCGTCAGAGGATACGGCAGAATATCCGTCAGGTAACTAATGATCAGTGCCCGTACTGCGCGGGGACAGGATTGCTCACAAAACAATCTCACGTTCTTTACGATATTGAAAAATGGATAAAGAAGTTTAAGGAAAACTTCCGCGAGCGTTCTTTAATCCTGAAATGTAACCCGAATGTGGCTCTTAAACTTAAGGAAGGTTACGTCAGCACGCTCACCAAGCTGCAGCTGAAAAACCTGATGCTGATTAAAATTACTGAAGATGCAAATCTGCAGATGGATCAGTTCAAGTTTTATTTTGGATCAACCAAAAAAGAAGTTACTGACGAATTGTTTTAACTGAAAAGGAGATATACCAATGAAAATTTTTATTGATACCGCCAGGATAGAAGAGATTCGTGAAGCAGCCGCTTTAGGCATACTTGACGGCGTAACAACCAATCCTTCCCTTGTTGCAAAAGAAGGAAGGGATTTCAGAAAACTGCTTGACGAAATTTTAACCATTGTGGACGGACCGGTCAGTGCAGAAGTTATCTCCACCGATTACGACGGCATTGTTAAAGAAGGCCGCGAGCTTGCAAAAATCCATAAAAACATTGTTGTTAAAGTTCCCCTGATTAAAGAAGGCATTAAAGCCGTTAAAACCTTTACCGAAGAAGGCATCAAAACCAATGTTACGCTCTGCTTTACCGCATCACAGGCAGTAATGGCAGCTAAGGTAGGCGCAACTTTTATTTCTCCTTTTGTGGGCCGGCTTGATGATATCAGCACAAACGGAATGGAGCTGATTGCACAGATTGTTGATATATATAACAATTATAATTATCAGACAGAAGTGCTTGTAGCAAGCGTGCGCCATCCTCTGCACTTTGTTGAAGCATGCCTGCTGGGTGCCGATGTCTGCACCATGCCCTTCAGCGTTATTGATAAACTGTATTCACATCCGCTGACCGATAACGGATTAGAGAAGTTTTTGGCTGACTGGAATAAAGCGCACAAGAAATAAGGACATCCCTTGATTAAGAAAACACAGTTTCATCAGATTCATACCGATTTAGGCGGAAAAATAGTTGAGTTCGCAGGTTATTATATGCCTGTGCAGTATCAGTCCATTATCGCGGAACACAAAGCTGTGCGCAACAGTGTTGGTGTTTTTGATGTCAGCCACATGGGCGAGGTGTTTATTGAGGGGGATAAGGCGCTGGAGTTTGTTCAGCACCTGACCATTAATGACGCTTCTGTTTTATACCCCGGCAGGGTACAGTACTCCGCTATGTGTTATACGGACGGCGGTATTGTGGATGATTTGCTTGTCTATCACATAACCGATACTAAGTATATGCTGGTGGTTAATGCCTCCAATCTGGAAAAAGATGTCGCCTGGATGAACCAAAACAACAATTTTGGTGTTTCCATTACAGACAAGAGTGAGGCATATTCGCTTTTGGCGGTTCAGGGGCCGGATTCCAAAAAAGTGATTGAAATACTTTTCGGGATAGAAGTGAAGTTGGATTATTACCACTTCCAAATGGCAGAATATAAAGGTGTGGAGGTGATACTCAGCCGCACCGGGTATACCGGTGAACTCGGTTACGAGCTCTACTTTGCAGCCGATGAAAAGTTTGCGCATGAGTTTTGGGCTGCGGTTTTTGAAGCAGGAAAAGAGTTTGGCATAATGGCTTGCGGGCTTGGCTGCCGGGATTCCCTCCGTCTGGAGATGGGTTACTGCTTATACGGAAACGATATAGACGCAACCACCAATCCACTTGATGCAGGGCTGGCGTGGATAACAAAATTAAAGAAGCCCTCCTTCCTTGGGAAGGATGCAATTATGGCCGTTAAAGCAAACGGTTCAAAGAGAAGATTAACACCGCTGCTGTGCGAGGAGAAGGCATTCCCCAGGCACGGATATGAAATGGTGTTCAACGGAAATACGATTGGATATATAACCAGCGGGACTGTCAGTCCCATTCTGGAAAAGGGTATAGCGCTCGCATATATACAGTCGGAATACGCAAAAGAAGGGAACGAGTTGTTCTTTCTTGTGCGCGGAAAAGAAGTGCCGGTTACCGTAGTAAAGCTTCCGTTTATACAGAAGTAATACTCCGCATCCGGTTCACAGGGTTTCAATTTTAGAGAGGATTGAGTTTTAAGGGACAAGTATGTCAAGAATAAATGTCATGATAACTCCGGTTGGGGTAGAAGAGCTGTATTTCAGTTCCAAAACAACAGCGGTTATAGATGTATTGCGTGCATCAACCACCATGGTTACCGCACTGGGCAACGGTGCAAGGGAAATCATACCGGTTGGCAGCATTGAATTTGCAGTAAAGGTTTCCGGCGGCATGTTCGGCGGGCAGACCCTGCTTGGCGGTGAAAGAAACACCAAAAAGGTGGATGGGTTTAACCTGGGCAACTCCCCGTTTGAATATACACCGGAAGTTATCTCAGGTAAAACCGTTGTGTTATATACCACTAACGGAACCAAAGCGGTGGTTAAAGCAAAATTTTCCGCCAATATGGTTATTGCATCCTTTCTGAATGTTAAAGCAGTTGCTGCAAAACTTGCTGATTTTAATATGCCCGTGGAGATAGTCTGTGCCGGCAGGAACAATGAATTCAGTATGGAAGATACCGTCTGCGCAGGGATGCTTGCAGGTGAACTTGCCGCGTTAAAGCCGGAATATATACTCAGCGATTCTGCTGTTGCCGCACGTTCGCTCTATGAATTATATAAAAATGATATTGCCGGTATGATGAAAAATACTGAGCATGGCAAGATACTGTGTGAAAACGGATTTGAACAGGATATTGATTTCTGTGCTTCCGTTAATACAACTGAGATAGTCCCCGTGTTTAAGAATAACAGCATAAAGCTGCAGTAAAATTATATATCCCGCTGCAGGTGCAGTACCAGCAGCGGGTATAAACTCATCTATATATACTAATCAGAGTTCAGAATAAGGGGGAGCCCGTCCTTACCGGAACCGATAACAACAATCTTAGCATTCTGGGAATTAGCAAGTTTTTCAGTTGCTTCTATCCCTTTCCACTTCAGCAGTTTATCGGTCAGACCCGTGCTGATAATGGTCTGAAAGTCAGCAATACCCTGTGCTTCAATTCTTTTTCTGTCAGCTTCCTGTTTTTCCTTGAGCAGGATAAACTGCATACGCTGGCTTTCCTGTTCAGCTTTCAGCTTTTCTTCAATGGAAACGGTGAGCCCGGGCGGCAGGATAATCTGGCGGAGCGGTGCTGCTTCCACCACAATGCCTCGTTCGCTGACTAATTTATTCAGCTCTGTTTCAATCTCCTTGGAAAGGACTTCACGTCCCGATGTATATAAAGCTTTTGCTTCATACTTAGCTGTTACACCGCGCACCACTGAGCGGAACTGCGGGATAAGAATCCTGTTTGTGTAATCTTCCCCAACGGTACGGTATATATTGTTTGCGTTTTCCGGATTAAGATGGTAGAGCAGACTTATCTCCAGCTGAATGCTCAGACCCTCGTTGGAGGGGACATTCATCTCTTCCTTAAACTCCTGTGTTTTAATGCTGAACTTAATCACATTAGCCAGCGGGTTAACCATAGTAACACCGCTTTTGAGGGTGTTTGCGCTCACATTACCAAGAAAGTCCACCACGCCCACGGCACCGGCAGGAATAACGGTAAAGAACTGCATCACGGTGATAAGCGTTGCCACTGCAAAACCGAGTAAGGCAAAGTTGGCTTCAGTTTTGCTGAATCTCTTTTTTGCACTGCGGTAAACAACAAAAGCAACTATGGCGGCAAGTATTGAAATAAAGAATAGAATCATAATTTTCTCAAGTTATCTGTTCCAAAATGTAAATATAAAGAACAAGGGGCGTAAATAAAATTACACAAACGGTACCCGGTCCGGGTACCGCTGTGTGTTTACAGATAAAAATGCCTTTTCAGCGGGAAATAACGGTTCTGATAAGCTTTTGTTTTTTTACGGGC
>CAYYJL010000043.1:0-10905 GCA_964472245.1 uncultured Ignavibacteriaceae bacterium
TAAGATTATTAACAGAAACGCTGTCGGGCGATCTTCTCTCAGGTCCGGATACAACGTTCACTCCATCCTCTGAAAAAATACCCAGTATACTAAGCTTGTGATTTCTAAACGGCCGGAAAGCCAGTTTTGTCTGCACATCATAAAAATTAGGAAAGGTCACGTTCTCTTCTACCAACCCGGCGCTTTTAACGAATGGCTCTACGATTAAATCATAATATGTCCTGCGGGTAGACAACAGCCAGCTTCCATCAAGAAAACCGGGGAGTTTGCCTTCAAAGACAAGATTTGCATCAACTATGGAGGCATTAACATTCCCGTTAAGAAAGGAGTTGAAAGTGCCTTCCTTATTGGTAATATCAAGCACTGCGGATAATCTGTCGCCGTACATCGCAGGGAATGCCCCGGTCACGAGGTTCACCTCAGTAACGGTCTGAGGATTAAACATACTGATTACCCCGTACAGACGGTATGGATTAAAGATTTCCACATCATCAATAATAATCAGATTCTGATCTGGTCCGCTTCCTCTAACAATCAGCTGAGAGGAAAAATCATTTGGGGCCAAAACTCCGGGTAATGCCTGCAAGGTTCTTAAAACATCCTCAGCAGCACCGGGTAAAACCTTGGCGTCCTTGGGGTTTAAATCAATAAAGCTGGGACGGGTATCGCTCTTATCCTGGATTCTCCCGCCTATAATCCTCACCTCTCCAACAGAAATTAGCTCAGCAGAAAGTCTTACGTTTAATTCAAGAGTCCTGTTTGCAACTATTTGAATCTCGTAATATTCTGTTTCGTAACCTACTGAACTGAAACGGATTTCATATTCTCCAACTGGAATATTCTTTATTTCGTATTTACCGGATAAATCGGTTACCGTCCCGATATTGGTATCCATGAGGAGAATATTAACCGATGGTATTACCTCAATACTATCGGAAACAACCCCTTTAACAGCACCCGACTGTGCATGAAGCTGAAATGAGAGAGAGATAAATAAGAGGGATAACAGGGAATATTTAAATGAACTCAATCTAAATTTTTCGTCTTTTTTCATATCTGTAAAATGTTTTTTCAACCACGGCGTTAACTGCAGCTGAATAAAATGGAATCGGGCCAACCCAAGGTATAACAGCGCTGGTATAGCCGGCATCTCTTAGTTGGTTGAGGCACAGCTTCAGCAGCACCCTTCCAATAGATAACCCGCGTAAACGCTTGTCAGTTCCCATAGGACCAAACCAGCCGATACCCCTGTTATTTGTATCATAAGACGCAAACCCCGATACTTTGCCCTCATGGAGCGCAATAAAGGTACTAACCGGACTGTTCTTGTAAGATTCTTCGATTTCGTACCGCCACTCAGCAAAATTTTCTTTTATCCATTCCTGAAGCGGCTGAAGATCCGGCTTCTCCGCACGCCTGATTTCAATCTGCTTTTCACTCAAACTGAGGATATCCGTTTCAACATTAAAAGCACTCTCATTAAGTTGAACCCGCATATTAGCAGTTTCATTAAACTTTTTATATCCGGCTTTCTCAAAAAAGTTAACTGCGCGGTTAAATGATACGTCTACGCCGGGCATATAATAATTTGGATAACTTTCAAACAAGCGGATAGTTTCAGCTCCCTGATTCCACAACTTCTCTTCTGCGTTCGTTAAAAGAGCTTGCCCGATACCTTTCCCTTCAAATTCAGGATGAACAGCAATAAACTTTATATATCCTGTAATTCCTGATGGCCTGTTTCTCACTACTGCCATGGCAAATCCTATTGCTTCACCTTCATCAAGGAGCAGTTCACAATTTTCCTGCAGAAAGTCAGCATCGCCAAAAATTTTGTCATCTGCCAGAAAATCCGGCATAGCGTATCCCGGGTGCGCCAGCCGCAGTAGTTTCCCTATTGCTGGGATATCCTATTTGATTATAAGTTTTTTCTTCAACTCAGCGCTGCTATGAAAAGAATGCTGTAAACAACCCTAAAGAAACCTGTGTAAGATCATTATTCCGGTTATCGGGATGCAAAAAATATGCAGCACGGGTATATATAGTAAATACATTCATTACCCGGAACAATCCCACGCTCATCTCAGGAACTACAGAGTTTTTACCTTTAAAATCTGTTGCATAACTGAATCCAAATGAAAGGAATTCAATATATGGCAGCTCAACTATTTGCTTGTAGCCGAGCATATACCTGCTCTTTGATGAAGCAGAAGCGCTGTAGCGGTAATCAAAGGAGATATAACCGTTTGGATAATTATATCCGCCGGAAAAGAAAGATACCAGCGGAAATTCCTTTCCGAAACTAACACCTGATGTATCCTTAAAAAAATCATATCCCGGAGAAGGAATTAAATACACCATGCCCCCGATGATGCAGCCGGTTAAATCAGCCCCGCCTTCTATTGTGGTGTTTCCTTCAGCAAGCACCTCAAACAGCTCACTCAGATTTTTAGTGCCCTCCTCATTTTCCACACGGACAAAAAAGGAGATCATATCTCCGTTTTTTTCGATTCCTGTTATGTCAATTTCAGTCTGATGATTTTCCGAATACTCAGCCGAAACCATGACCACTTTATTGCGGAAAACTGCCTCTGATTTGACCGCCTCAGAGGTGAAAAAGGTTAGTTTCAACTTAGTAGATTTTGGGGCAATAAAGGCCTCTATGAGATAAACCTCAACCGAATCAGAAGAAGACTCTGAATGCGCAAAAATGCTCCCCGAAAGGAAAAAAACAAAAAAAAGTGAGAAAATGAACTTAGACAAATCAGATTCCGTATAAATTAATTATATTTTCATTTCCAATATAACGATTCATACGTTTTGAACTGAGTCACTCTGGCGTGGTTCAAATCTGTTAAATAAATCAATTTGAAATTGTTTATTTTTTCTTATTATTGACTTTAACGAATAATATTTCATGGTAAACAGGTTTATATGATTGTTCGATTTTGGGGGGTGAGAGGTTCCATACCATCTCCACCAAAAAGCGTAGAGTTGTGCGATAAAATATCCCGAGTGCTGGAATTATCTATCGGGCAGGATTTATCAACCAAGGCCAAGAGGGATGAATTCCTGAATTCTTTGGAAAAGAAGTTTACCACATTTTTGGGCGGCAATACCCCGTGTGTGGAAGTGCTTGATAGTGATGTCCGCCTTATTTTTGATATGGGATCAGGCCTTAGGGAGCTTGGCAGACATATTATGAGCAATTATGCCGGTAAGGATATTGAGATTCATATATTTGTCGGACATACGCATTGGGACCATGTGCAGGGCTTCCCGTTCTTTATCCCCGCCTACAGTCCTAAAACAACCCTACACTTTTATCACAGACATCCTAACCTGTAACAAAGGCTGGAAGGTCAGCAGGATTTCCAGTTCTTCACTGTTTCACTTGATGTGATGCTCTCTAAAAGAGTTTATCATGAGCTGAGAGAAGATCAGATACTTAAAATCGGCAACTTTGATATTAAGAATACTGAGTTAAACCACCCCGGCAGAGCATACGGCTACAGAGTTGAAAAAAATGGAAAATCGTTTGTCTATGCCAGTGACAGTGAATACAGTAACCTTCCCCCGGAAAGAATTAACCGTTATATCGAATTTTATCAGAATGCTGATTTATTGATTTTTGATGCCCCCTACTCGTTCAGTGAAGAAATTGAAAAGATTAACTGGGGTCACTCCTCTGCCATAATTGGTACAGACTTATCAGTGAAAGCAAACGTAAAGAATCTTGCTCTCTTTCATCATGCACCTGAAAATGATGATGAGGAAGTATTTAGATTGTTGGAAACTGCATTAAACTATAAGCAAAGAAACTATCATGATTCACCCCTGAATATTTTTCTTGAGAGAGAGGGAGACGAGATTAAACTTTAATCTCGTCCCTGAATTTCTTCTTATTCGTTAGTAATTAATTCTGATTACCGGCGAGAATACAAAGTAGCTGTCTAACCTGTATCCCGGTAATCCGCCTGCGGAGGTCTGCATTGGTGAAAATACTCTGAAGTCAAATCCAAACGTATTTGTAACCATCACTATAAATTTCAGTCCAAAAAATGCCATCTTATCGCTGAAGTTATAATGCAGCATGGTTGAAATTTTATGGGAAATGAGTCCACCGTCGTTTTCAAGCTGCGCTTCACCGGAAAGCACCCAGCGGTAGTTGCCCGGAATATTAGTCTTCAGTGCTTCTAATGAAGGGGCACCTGGCACAGCTAAAAATCGTTTTATATCAAAAAATCCGATACCGCCGCCCGCTTTCAGCTTACCTGCCGTTCCAAAATCCAACAGGTCAGGATATAACGCGGTAAGATTGAAATAATTTCTATTGGAATAAAATTCCAAGGAATCAGCGTTTTTAATATCCCTTGGGGTAGTTTCACCCAGTGCAAAAACACCTTCGATGTTCAACTCGATATCCTTAATCTCCGGAGTAATTAAACCCAACGGGCTTCCAACAAAATTAAGGTAAAACGTTGACCCGGAATGCTCCATTTTACGGCCGATATTTTCATTGCTGCCGCCAACGGTTACTTCCTTGGCTGGGATACCAAATCCAAACTCAACCAAATAAGTTGTTTTTGGTACTGAGTTAACAATGTACTCAGAGTACTTCATCCGGATACCGGTGAAATAATCAGGATAATACCAGCCGGGTAAAGCAATCCTATCCATACCCCATTTACCAAACATGGAAACAAGATATTTATTTCTGTCTGCCGTTGTCAGATTCCAGAACATCATTTCCGGCTCCAGAGCATGCAGATAAATATCAAAGTTGTACTGATAGTTATAATCGTACAGCGTCTTTGTTATGTCATTCAGGGCATAAAACTGCTTTTTCAAGTCTTCGTATAATTCAGGACCGAGCACTTCACGGATATATACAAAATCATAAACAGCATCAAAAAAGTAATCTGAAGTGTCTACAACTCTGTTACGTGCCTCAGTAAAAAAACGAAGGAGTTCTATTTCCCCGTCATAATACCGCTGACGGAGGTCAATAAAAACATTACCGTCATATATATCAAAAGATTTTTCACGCACTTCCTGAAGTGTTGGTTTCCTTCCGTCAAGGCGCAAGCCGTTTTTTACAATAAACTTATTGTAAATTTCACGGACATAAACCGGATCAGTAACAATCCATGTCTTCTTCAGGTCATTAAACGCTGTGGTGTTATACTCCAGATTGTCATATATTTTCTGGATACGTCCGAGTTTTGCCTCAAGGAGGTAATCCTGGGCAGCAGTTAATCCGGAAAAAAGCAGGAAAGCAAAAAAAGTAATAAATATCTTCATAGACTAAAAACCATATCTGTAACGGATTTGTACCATGGAGTTGCTGCCTTCAGTTTCCCACTCATACAATGTTCTGAACATCGGGGAACTGAAGAACGAAGTTTCAAACCTGAATCCGCCGACTCCCTGAATCTCCAATATCTTCATCCACAGGAATAAGTTTATAACTCCGTCATAATATTTCAACTGTGCGCTCAGGAACTCGCTGTTCTGGGGTGCAAATGTAGTGCTTAGAGAAACAACCGGCTGAATCTTGTTGTAGAGCAGTGCTTTTCTGGTTTCAGGTTTATATGTTGCTTTATAAACATCGTAGTTGGCAGCTCCAATGTCCATTTTGAAACGGACAGTTCTGTCTTCGCTTGAATTCCAGAAAAATGAGAAAGTTGTTTCCCACTGATGAAATGTAAAATAAGCCGTGGAGCTATCCGGGGGCCCAAATTTTACATATGGGTTTTCCGGTGAACTGGAAGCAGTTGAAAAATAGAAATTCATGAATGGAAAGCCCTGATACCGCGATGTGCTTATATCAAGGATTAATCCGGGACCTACGTTTAATGTTGGTTTCTGAACAAACAGAAATGGAAGACTTGAAGAAAGATTTGAGGTATTCAAGCGGGCTCTTCCCATAATCTTAGCATCTATAACAAACTCATTTTTGAGATTGGCAAGATTGCCTTTCAAACTAAAAAGAGTACGCATTCCAAACGTTAAACCCATACTCTGGTAGGGCTGCAGGTTCAGTACTCTTGTCCCGGTGTTAATTTCCGCACTTATCGTACTGAATCCAAGATTCATATAATTATGGAAAAACGAAACATGAGAGAAACTTGCGTCAATCTGAAAATCTTCAGGTGCTGCATCACCACCGGAGCGTCTGCTTCTTCTCTGAGTTGTTGATTCATCCGGATCTTTTGGGTATAAATGGATGCTGTTCATTCTCTTATAACTGAGGAAATCCCGGTTATCAATAAATGAAATACCTTTAGATTTGTTTGCCTTCTCATCAATTACCAGCTTAAGCAGACTGAATGCTTCATCCCGTCTCATAAACTTTTTAGTAATGTCGTACAGATACTGGTATATATCCGGAGAGTTATCAAATAACTCCTGTACATCACCGAAGGTAAGGACAATAAGGGTATCAATTTGGGGGCCTTGTGAGGCATCACCGAAGAATGACTCCCCGGAGGACTGCTTATCTTCAATCTCTTTTATATACAGAATAGTGACAGAATCCAACTCCAGTGTTTCCTTCTTGAAAACAATCTGGTAGTTAACTCCATCCTTCTTTCTGAACGTAAAAGGAGAACGGTCAGCAGTTCGAGGGACATTGGAAAGAAAATTTACATCGTTATCTTCAGGGGTGAAGTTAACAGCATATAAATCTAGATAATTTTTGTCCTGCACCAATTTTTTCTCTACCTTCAGATACAAATCTGATATCGGTTGAGAAAAAACCGGTGCACTGTAAAACAGAATTACTAAAAGTAGTCTGGCAGTATTTTTAGTCATCCTTACCCAAAATTATTAAAAAAGATTCTTACGTTACTATTAGTAGTTGATTCTAAGAATTGGGGAGAAAACTATGTAAGAATCTTTTCTCCATGTTGGGTATTTGTTTTTGTCAAAACCAAGGGCATTCATGATTCTAAAATCGAAACCAAAATTATCACTGAGCATAACTTTTGATTTCAGGCCAAAGAATCCGTAACCGTCAGAAGAGTATCCCAATAAGAGATGCACTCTGTGCTGCAGCAATCCGCCTGTTCTGGATACACCAGCATCAACATACAGGGCGTTGTCAAGTTTATCAAAAAATCCTTTTCCGCCGTCATCTGAGGTCAGCTTTCCGTTGCCCGGTGTTGAAGTATATTTGCTCATCTCCATGCTGGATATACCCACTGCGGCCTCAAACATTCCAAAATCGCCTAAGTTCGTGATATCACGGAGGCGGCCTTCAAGAATAAAATAGCTGCGGTTTGAGGTAAACGACAGAGGTATGATGTTACCAATATCTTTTGGTGAAAAATCGGTTGCTGTGTACTTACCTTCCCAGCTTAACATAAAGTCACCGATATCTTCATCAAAAAGTTTAAGCGGGTCACCGGTTATCTTAAAATAAACTGCCTGTCCAGTTACCAATAACGGAGAAGCCGGCAGCTCACTCTTAAACGGGAAAGTAGAAGGAAGAGCTAAACCAAGATTAATTCTGTAAGTGAATTTATCCGGATTGCTTGCAATTGTAGAATAGTAGGTTAATTCATTACCCACAATATATTCCATAGAATGCCATCCCGGCAGCAATACCTGGTCTGCACCCCACTTACCAAACATGGCAAGGGTGTATTTGTTTCTCAAACCGGATGTTGTATTCCAATACATGACACGCGGCTCAAGCAGGTTCATATATAAATCAAAATAATAACCGTTTTTACTGTCATATTCTGACTTAGTCAGGTTGCTGAAAAAGTAGCTCTGATCTTTAATCTTTGTATATATTTTTTCACCGAGAATATCCCTCAGTAAAAACGGATCACGGATCGGATCAAAAAGATATTTTGGATCAAGCTTATCAATTTCTGATTCCGGTACAAAAGCAAAATACTCTACTTCATCATCGTAATACCGTTTACGAAGATCAATAAGAATTTTGCCGTCATAGATTTCCTGTGAGCGCTGTTTAAGAATATCAAGAGAAACTCTCTGATCATTAATTCTCAGCTCATCACGTACTACAAATCTGTTATAAATTTCCCTTACAAAGAAAGGATCAGTTAAAATCCATTTCTTTTTAAGATCATCGAATGCGATGGTATTGTACTCAAGACTTTCGTAGATCGTCTTCAGCTGTGAAGCCACAGAAGTTGTATCCCCGCTCTGAGGATACGACCATGACGTTAATAAAAGCAAAAATAGAAATAAATATCTGTTTTTCATGACTGATCTAATATTATTAAACTTTTTAGAAACCATATCTGTATCTCAACTGGACAAGTGCGCCACCGTCATTTTCCCAAGCACGTTTTTTACGCACGATTGGGGGGGAAACAAGCTGAGTTTCAAAGCGGATCTGATGACCACCGTCAAATTCAACAAGTTTTAACCATGATGCAAATTTGATAATACCATCATAATACTTTGTCTTGGAACCGAATAATTCAAGATTATCAGGTGAAAAGTTAAAATGGAATTGAACTACAGGAGAAAAATTAGCATAGACTTCACGGGAAGAATACTTGGAGTTTTCACCCTTAAGATAGGATGCTTCCATTACATCATGATACCCCACACCAACATCCATTCTGAATCTGTTAATGAAGTTATCACTTGCATTCCAGAAGAAGGACATAGTCCATTCCATGGAACTTCCGGCAAAGTATGCTACGTCCTGACCGGAGAATGTGGATGATGGGAATCTCAGTATCGGTTTCTTATAATCTATTGCACCAACCATTATATAGAAGTTCCAGTATGGCAGACCAAACGGGCGGGTAACGGAAAGATCCATACCGGCACCATTTGATAAAATTAGTCTTGGTGATGCACCCTGAGCCCAGAAGAGATAATCACTTGCTCCGGTTAAATCCAGGGCAATTCTTGCTAAAAATCTCGCGTCAACCATAACAGCTTTATCAATATCCTCTTTCTTTTCAGAAAGACTTATTAATGTTCTGAATCCTGCCGTAAACGCATTGGTCTTAAACGGAAGTACATTGAGCAGTTTATCCTCGAAGCCGAATTCAACAGATGCACCGCCAAGCGAGAAGTTCATTACTTCGTGCGAAAAGCTTGTTAACGATGAACTTGCATCAATTTTATATTCGGATTCTACCGTTGTAACTTCAGGACCGCGGCGGCTTGAAGTTTTTGCTACAACTTTAGGTCTCGGGTACCAGTGAATATGGTTTGCTCTCATATAATTGAGATAATCTGTATTATCTCTTGATGAGAGACCAAGACTGGTCTGTATCTCCTGATCCGGATTAATACGCAGCAAGGATGGCGGATCTGCATCCGGATTCTCTTTGATATACTTATCTACAATTTTGTAGAATTTGTAGTATATATCAAAATTGTTGTTCTTAAAGCTGAACATATCACCAAATGTGAGAACACGTGCTGTGTCAAAAGAAGGGCCGGAAGCATCTCCGAAGAAGCTAGAGTCACCCCCTGCCAGATTGGTAATCTGATCAACGTATAAGACGATCATGGAGTCCACGCCAATTGCATCTTTTAAGAATACAATACGGTAAACAACATTATCTCTTGCCTGAAATGAGAAGGGATCACGCTCGTTGGTCCTGGGCAGATTGGTAAACATTGGATCAATTTTACCATCAGTCGGGTATTCGACATAATGTAAATTAAGGTAACGTTTATCCCTGCGCAATTTGAGATCTATCTTCTTGATGATCTCATCCAGATCCTGGGCAAGCATCGGTACTGTAAGCAGTACAAAGAGAATAAACATAAATATTTTTCTAAACATAAAAGTTATCCATCTGAAAAGAAATAAAAAACCTGTTAAATCTATTTAATAACTGTTGCATAAAATGTTTCTTTTACCTGGTCGCCAAACTGCGTCCTGAACTGAATATTGATTTTAACATCAACATCGCTTCCGGTAGACATAGCCGCAAGGAATTCTGGATTCACTGCGATATCAACGTACACGAAGGTACCTTGTTTCCTGGAAGTCGCACCGGTAATAAAAGTTTCCGGCTCGGAGGTGACACGAAGACTCCGTACTTCCGGGGTAACCGCAACAATTCCGCCCGGCTTTATACCCATATATACAAACAAGAACGATTTACTGAACTGGTTATCCACGCTGATATACCAGGGGTCTTCCCCTGCTTTGGGTTCAGCACTTGACCAGCCGTTAAACTTTTGAAGGGCGGGTTTATCAATTGTGAATGACCATTCGCTGAATTCGCTTACTTTACGGAACGGGCTGTAAAACGAAAACTGTTTATCCTGATAAAACCCTTTGACTGTTATTTTTTTACCAACATTATCTATGCTGGAAAGCAGATTATCCAAACGAACGACTGAACCTCTTCCGCTGTCAATTAATGCGGAGCCATCCAGTATCTGATATGAATACAGATTAAAATCTGTATACTCAGATGTTGCAAAACTCATCACATCGTTCTCAGAAAAATAGTAATTGGGACGCAATGTGATCGGTGCTGCAAGAGTTGGTTCAGTTACAATAACCATATAGTAGCGGTCTGCCTTAAATGTTCCAGTTTCACCTTTACCGCTCACTGTAATCTTTACGAGGTACTCACCCGGCTCCTGAATAAAGTCATGAAGCACTAACCAAACCGTTGTTCCTCTTCCGCCGGAGACATATTTAGAGAAATCTTCCTTGCGGGGGCGCTGCGTATATTTATTTATATCGCGCACCTTTTGGTTTGACATGGTATATAATTCGGCAGAAAAATCAAAACTGAGAAGGTTCGCTGCAACGATAGCACCGACCTGCGGCACGTTAAAGGTCTGCAGAGAAACTACTCTGATAGTATCACTTATATTTTGAGAAAAAAGATTGATACCAAAGAAGAGTTTTACTCATTTTTCACTCCAAAGAATGCA
>CAYYJL010000044.1:0-10898 GCA_964472245.1 uncultured Ignavibacteriaceae bacterium
GAAAAAGGTAAAATCGAAAGAGATTTTTCAACGGGGCTATCCGTACAGAATATTGATGAGGCACTTGCAAAATATTTTAACCTGAGCGACGTAAAAGGTGTTATTATCACAAAAATTAAACGCAGTTCATCTTCTGATAAAGCTGGACTCAAACCCGGAGATGTAATAGTTCAAATAGATAATTTTAAGATCGATAATGAGGCGATGCTTGTTGGTGTATTGCAGGAGTTCCGTACAGGACAAACGATATCTGTTTCGGTTATCCGTGAGGGCAAAACAGAGATTGTAAAAATGAAATTAGAGAAAAATTAATGATTCCACGCTATTCCCGTCCCGAAATTTCCAATATATGGTCTGATGAGTTCCGGTTCCGCACATGGCTTGATATAGAAATCCTCGCCTGCGAAAAAAGATATCTGATGGGTGAAGTGCCTGAGGATGATCTTAAAACGATTAAAGAAAAAGCTTCCTTTAATCCGCAAAGAATAAATGAAATAGAGGAAACAACGAATCACGATGTAATTGCATTTTTGACTAATGTAGCAGAATACGTAGGCCCTGCTTCTCGTCATATACATTATGGCATGACCTCTTCGGATATATTGGACACCTGTCTTTCCTTCCAAATGAAAAAAGCCGGTGAGCTTTTGCTCAAAGAACTTAACAGTCTGAAAGATGTGTTAAAAGCCAGAGCCATTGAACATAAAGATACTCTTTGCATCGGCCGCACTCATGGCATCCATGCTGAACCAACCACTATGGGGCTGAAATTTGCTCTTTGGTATGAGGAAACGAAAAGAAATATCGTAAGATTAGAAAATGCAATAGAAGCCATTTCAGTCGGACAAATTTCCGGAGCAGTGGGCACGTTTGACCACCTTCCTCCTGATATTGAAGAATATGTGTGTGAAAAGATGGGATTAAAACCCGCACCGGTTTCCACACAGGTTATTCAGCGGGACAGACATGCAGAATATATATCTGTTCTTGCAATCATCGGAGGCACACTGGAAAAAATCGCGACAGAAATACGGCATCTGCAAAAAACAGAAGTGCTTGAAGCGGAAGAGTTTTTCTCTAAAGGGCAAAAAGGGTCCAGCGCTATGCCGCATAAACGGAATCCGATTACCTGTGAACGTATAGCCGGAATGGCAAGGATTCTGCGCGGAAATGCAACCGCAGCATTAGAAAATATTGCACTTTGGCACGAACGGGATATAACCCACTCTTCAGTTGAGCGGGTAATAATTCCGGATTCTACCATCCTGCTTGACTATATGCTTGCCAAATCAGTTGCGCTGATAAAGAACCTGCTTATATACCCGGAAAACATGAAGAAAAACTTTAACAAAACCCGTGGGCTCGTATTCTCGCAGAAAGTTTTGTTAAGGCTGGTAGAGAAGGGACTAACACGAGAGCAGGCATATGCTGCCGTTCAAACTGCTGCCATGAAAGTATGGGCTGATGAATCACTCAATCTCCTCAATGAATTATCGAAAGATACATCTGTAAGCTCGGTTATCAACCAAACGGAACTTGAAGAGATTTTTAATCCCAAGAATTTGCTGAAAAATATTGATGTCATATACAAAAGAACCGTAGATAAATAGTTTCCAAAATTATAAAGGATCCCGGCTTATGAAAAAATGTTACGTACTTTGTGCTGTCCTTATGTTTTTTCAACCCATCGCTGCACAGCAGCTTAATTTTCCCCTGGATACAATTGCGGTAAATGATCTTTTTAACAACAGGCAGTTTGCCGCATATGACTTAAACGGAAATATCCATATTTCCTATACAGGCCAGGTTGGTACGAATGGCGCAACCCGTGAAATTTATTACCGCTACCAGACCGCAAACGGGTTCTCTGATACCATAAATATATCTTCAAATGCGGTTGATGATAATTACTCCACCCTTTCCATTGACAACAACAATAAGGTACACATCGGGTTTACCGGAAGAGACGCAGGCAATCTTTTCCAGGTTAAATATACAAACAATATAAACGGCAGTTTTTTTACTCCTGTTTTTCTGACAACAGGCGGATTAAATAAGGCCACACCGTACAGTAAAATCGGTCCCGACAGCGTTGTGCACTTTGTGTATTTTACTTTTACTAATGACCCGGATAATATCTATTATCTGAAACATGATTTAAGGACAGGATTAACCTCTAATCCCCAATTGCTGGTAGCCGGGGAAACCGGCGGTGATTTTGATGCATCTTTAGATGTAGACAGAAATGGCAAGGTACACGTATTGGTAAAATCCGGCAGTACGTTTGGCGGACCACTGAAGTATTACTCAGATATATCCGGCTCACTGATTGAGTATCCGTTGCCTGTGACTGCCAATGTTACCACAGCTAAAATTGTTACCGACCGTAATAACAAAGTACATATCACCTACCGCCTTGAATCTGAACTCAGGTTATATTATACTTCCAATATTTCAGGAAGTTTTTCAACTCCTGTTGTCTTCACTCCTGTGGGACAAAGACCATCAGGAATGCAGAATATAGCAGTGGATGACAGCTTACGTGTGTATGTTATATATCAATCCTCTGTAAGTGCTTCAGGCAAAGGTTTTTACCTGGTGTATGGGCAGAATGGTATTTTTACCGACACGATGCGTGTATATGAAATACCTTCCCAATACGTTACCAGAAACTCTTCTGCTGTTATAGCACGGGGCAATGGTGAAATTGCGACCTTCTTCACTCCGGGCGGTGTGATAAACAGTATTACCTTAGCACATATATTCATGAAAAAAGGCAATCTGTTTCAACCGGTTCCTGTAGAACTCACCTCGTTTACTTTTTCAAAGGATGAAGCGGGAATTCTGCTTCATTGGAGTACTGCATCGGAAACCAATAACCGCGGTTTTGAACTGGAAGAGAATATAAACGGAAACTGGCAAACAAAGGCATTCGTTGAGGGGAAAGGTACCACCACTTCTGCTACGCAATACTCTTATCGAATCAGTTCAGCGGGAGGAAACCGAATATTCCGTTTAAAACAAATTGATTACGACGGCTCGTTTTCTTATAGTCCAGAGCTGACTATTCTGTTCACAGAATTCCCCTTTTCCTCTATAATCGTTGAAGCCTATCCTAACCCATTTAATCCGGAAACTACAATCCGGGTCGTATTACCTGCCGAAGCACTATTGAAAATTGGTATATATGATGTCCTGGGAAACAAGATAAGCGAGATATTCAATGGCAAAGCCGAAGCAGGGGTTCATGAAATACAATGGAATGCCGGAGGTTTTAACAGCGGAGTTTATTTTGTGAGGACTGAAGGTATGTACACAGCTAATGGAATTCAGCTCACAGGAACTGTAAAAAAACTTATTCTTACCAAGTAAGAAATAGAGCCGGATTCCTTCACAAGGAATCCGGCTCATATATATAACTTATATCTCGAACTTAATTCCCTGAGCAAGCGGCAGTGCCGTACCATAATTAATGGTATTTGTTTGCCGTCTCATATATGCTTTCCATGCATCGGAACCGGATTCTCTTCCACCGCCGGTTTCTTTTTCACCGCCGAACGCACCGCCTATTTCAGCACCCGAGGTACCGATATTTACGTTTGCAATTCCGCAGTCGGAACCCCAGCCGGAAAGGAACTCTTCAGCTTCTCTCATATTAGTTGTAAAGATAGATGAAGAAAGACCCTGAACAACATTGTTATGTATTTCAATCGCGGCACTAACATCTCCCTTATATCTTAACAAGTAGAGTATTGGTGCAAAGGTTTCTTCCTGCACAATCTCATAATGGTTTTCAGCTTCAACAAGAGCAGGCATAACATAACAGCCGGATTCATAACCGCTGCCTTCAAGAACTTCCCCTCCAAATATCACTTTTCCGCCTTCGGTTTTTACTTTTTCAAGTGCTGCTGTAAAAGATTTCACTGCACCTTTATCAATGAGCGGTCCCACATGGTTCTTTTCGTCCAGCGGATTACCAATTCTCAGTGTTTTATATGCTTTCAGCAGGGAGTCTTTTACTTTATCATATATAGAATCGTGGATAATCAGTCTTCTTGTGGATGTACATCTCTGTCCGCATGTTCCCACTGCTCCGAACACAACAGCCGGGATGGCAAGTTTCAGGTCAGCATCCGGAGTGATGATGATACCATTATTACCACCTAATTCAAGAATCATCTTACCAAATCTTCTTCCGACAACTTCTGCACAATGTCTGCCAACGTTGGTGGAACCGGTAACGCTAACCATCGGTACATTTTTATCTTCCAGCATCATCTCACCAATGGTAGCTCCTCTGCCAATGATTAAAGAAAATACGCCTTCAGGTACATCATTTGCCTTCAGAACATCAGCAATTAAGTTCTGCACTGCAATTGCACTGAGCGGCACCTTAGAAGATGGTTTCCATAAATTCACATCGCCGCAAACAGCTGCAATCATTGCATTCCATGCCCAAACTGCCACAGGGAAATTAAACGCTGTTACGGTTCCTACGATGCCCAGCGGATGGTATTGATCATACATTCTGTGATTTGGACGCTCTGAAACCATTGTGTTGCCGTAGAGCTGGCGGGAAAGTCCTGTAGCAAAGTCACAAATGTCAATCATTTCCTGCACTTCTCCCATTCCTTCCTGCAGGGATTTCCCCATTTCATACGATACCAAACTGCCAAGAGCTTTCTTATGGTCGCGGAGTTTCAAACCAATCTGCCTGACTATTTCACCTCTTTTGGGTGCCGGCATTTTCCGCCAAACCAGAAATGCTTCTTTCCCCTTTTGAATCAGTTTTTTGTAATCTTCTTCACTTGCCTGATAGACTGAACCGATGAATTCCCCGGTTGCAGGTGAGCTTATTTTCAGTTCACCCTGATCATTTGTCGAAAACCATTGTAAACCTGATGATGCTCCGTAGTTTTTATCTTTTATTCCTAATTCTTTTAAAAAATCCATATTTTCCTCTGAAATATTCTAAAGTTGTTTCCAAATATACCAAAATGGCCGGCGGAAACCTTTTGAAATTTGGGAGATCATCTCCGTTTTCAGCTGAACCCAACAGAATTACGTGAGCGGTAAAACTGAGATATTGCTTTTATTCTCTGTTCTGCATAATTTTGCTGCATGGAAAACAGTAATTCAGAAACCACTTCCCGGATTGATTCTTCTTCAAAAAGAAGCTATTTAGTCTCCCGCTTTGAAAACGTCTTTTAAATAGACGCCCCGGTCCTCATTTTCTTTTCTTTTACTAAATATTCAAATACTAATTTTAGGAAGCCAAAATGGACTTGGTTAATAATTCTGCTATTGTTTCTGTAAATCCGGGGGAAGTACATTCAGTTCTTGCAAAACACATCCTCGCTGACGGATTTGATCTTGTTTTAGACTTAAATAAAAGTCAGGGGTCATGGCTCCATGATTCAAAATCAGGAGAGCGTTATTTAGATTTTTTCACCTTTTTTGCTTCCAATGCGCTTGGAATGAATCACCCGAAGGTGAACACCCCTGAATTCCGCGAAAAACTCGCTATTGCGGCAACTAATAAGCCATCCAACTCAGATGTTTATACAGAGTATATGGCTGAGTTTGTCAACACTTTTTCCACCGTTGCAAAGCCGGAACACTTCAAGTATATGTTTCTTGTTGAAGGCGGATCAGTTGCTGTTGAAAACGGTTTGAAAGTGGCGTTTGACTGGAAAATCAGGAAAAACCTGCAAAAAGGATACACAGAGGAAAAAGGCACTAAGGTCATCCACTTTAAAGAAGCTTTTCATGGAAGAACAGGTTATACCTTATCGCTCACGAACACAGACCCGAATAAGGTGATGTATTTCCCAAAATTTGAGTGGCCGCGGGTAACCAACCCCAAAATCACTTTCCCATTGGAAGACAATCTCCAGTCAGTCATTGAATTGGAAAACAAAGCCATCGCTGAAATTGAACAGGCAATTGAGCAGTACAAAGATGATATTGCCTTGATAATCCTTGAACCGGTTCAGGCAGAAGGCGGCGATAACTTTTTTAGAAAAGAATTCTTCATGAAACTCCGGGCTATTGCGGATGCTAACGATATCCTGCTGATGTACGATGAAGTGCAAACAGGTATGGGAATGACCGGCAAGATGTGGGCAGCTGAGCATTACGTAATGCCTGATATTATATCTTTCGGGAAAAAATTTCAGGTATGCGGATTAATGGTTTCTGACCGTATTGATGAAGTAAAAGACCACTGTTTCGCCAAATCCAGCCGGATTAACTCGACCTGGGGCGGAAACCTGGTAGATATGGTAAGAGCAAACCGTATCCTGGAAATAGTTTATGAAGAACGATTGATTGAAAATTCCCGGCTTATGGGCGCAGAATTACTCAAAAGTCTCTATGAACTCAAGTTAGAGTTCCCGAAACTTGTTTCTAATGTCCGTGGTATGGGTCTTATGTGTGCATTTGACCTGCCGGATCGGGAAACGAGGAATAAATTCATGGACACCTTATACAAACATCACCTGATTATTCTCGGCTGCGGAACCAGATCCATCCGATTCCGCAATCCCCTCACCGTTTCTAAAACAGATTTGGATAGCGGTTTGAAAATTATCAGAGATGTTTTATATTTGACCTCATCAAACAAATAAATTACATTACTACTTGCATGGTACGGCTCCTTTCGGGAGCCGTTACCTTTTTAAATGAGAATTAATGCTCTATGTAGTCGCCACCCCGATCGGAAACCTTGAGGATATCACACTCAGGGCTATCCGTACCTTAAAAGAAGCAGATCTTATCCTCTGTGAAGATACCCGCGTGACCGGTATCCTGCTCAAGCACTTTGAAATTCCCCACATTCCCATGATCGTCATCAATGCGTTCAGCGAATCCAAAGGGTTGGAAAAAGTAGTGGAACGGATAGCGCAGAGTAAAAATGCTGTTCTGGTTTCAGATGCCGGTACACCCGGTATTTCTGACCCGGGAGTCAGGTTAATCAATGCGGTTAAATCTGCCGGAATACCAGTCTCCCCTATTCCCGGTCCTTCGGCAATGGCAGCTGCTCTTTCTGCAGCGGGTGTTCCAACGGATACATTTCTTTTTGAAGGATTTCTACCACAGAAAAAAGGAAGGCAAAAAAAATTAACGGGACTTGCAGAAATTGAACATACTATCGTGTTATATGAATCAGCTTACAGAATTGAGAAGCTTGCCGCTGAATTAAATATATATATGCCGGAGCGGTATATTATTATAGCCCGGGAATTGACCAAAAAATTTGAAGAGTTTATAGAAGGTACAGCAGCTGAAGTTTCTGGTAAGCTAACGCAGTCCGTTCTTAAAGGAGAATTTGTTGTAGTTATCTCCGCAAAAGGATTTCAACGTGATTCAGCTCCTTTATCTTGACGTGAGGTATTGGTAATCTGCAATAATGGTACGAAGTGTATGTTCAGTTGGTCTTACTTCCACTCCCATTTTTGCTTTTAATAAATGTGCTGTCCTGAATAATAATTCTTGTTTATGATGCTCTGAAAACTCAGGATTACCAAACCGTTCGAGTATCTCTCTTAACAATAATATATCTTTGTCCTTTAACTGTCCCGCCTCTGAATAGGTAACCGTATAATTTCCATCATATTCCGCAAATACAAGGGAGCTTGGTTTCTTCGGCTGCAAAACATCGATCACCGTTGTTCCCGCAACAATATCCCCCAACCGCTGTCCTTTGCCGGTAATCATATATGTTGTGATTGCCACACCCCCCATGCTGATGGATATATCCACCACTCTGAATATCCACCTTAAAAAATAACTCACAAAATTTGGTGCGGAGCCGTCAATTTTGATAACACGGGTTTTAAGAATCATTTTACCCGGACTCTGACCGTTAAAATACATTTCAAACATCATATCATAAAGGAATACCGGAGTAAACATCAATATGCCGATTTTATCAAAAACTGAACCAATTGAAATCAGGGAATTTATATAAAACATCCCGACAAAAAAGGCAAAAATAATTAAGGCATCTATCACCCATCCCCAAATCCTTTTAGAGAGAGATGCGTATTGATATTCTATACTGACATTTTGTGAAGTTTCAAAAGATACGCCGCTCATTTACAATAATCCCCTCCTTTTGAATTCAATATATTTATTGAATACATTGATATTTAACTCATGCGGAGTCGTATAAATAGTGTTTATTCCTTTTGCTTCCAATATTTTCATCATAACAGCTTTTTGTTCCATATACTGTCCGATTGATTGTTTAAGATATATATCATCCTCATTAGTTATATCATTCTGCAATATACCGGTAATTTCAGTATTCTTAAAGAATATAACAATAACCAGATGATTCTGCGCCAGGCGGGAGATCGCCCGGATATTGCGCTGCAGTGAGTTTTCTGTTTCAAAGTTCGTAAATAAAATAACTAACGAGCGCTGCCGCACTTTTGAAATGAAATATACAGAAAAAGATTCAAAATCTGTTTCAGAAAAATCAGTATCCAAATTGTATAACATTTCCATCAAAGAGTTCAGATGTCCCGGACCGCGGTCTGCTTTTATCAATGAGAGTGTATTGGCTTTAATCACACCCAACCCGGCGCGATCTTCCTTATGCAGGGCAACATCAGAAATCATCAGCGATGTATTCACGGCATAATCCAGGAGCCGCATTCCACGAAACGGGAGTTTCATAAGTCTGCCGGCATCAATAATCGAATACACGGGCTGACTGATTTCATCCGTATAGTGATTAACCATCAGTTTAGCACGGCGTGATGTTGCTTTCCAATTAATAGTCCTTATATCATCACCGGGTACATAATCTTTTATCTGCTCAAATTCCATGGAGTGCCCCAGTCTCCGGATTTTTCTATAACCGCGGACTGTAGATATATCCTGCAACGCCATTATCTCGAATTTTCTCAGATGAAAAAATGAAGGGTACACAGGAACAATCTGCCCGTCATGCCTGCTTACTCTTCTTCTGATTAATCCAATCGAAGTGTTCAGGAAAAAATGCGTCCTGCCAAAATTGTATTCCCCCCGGACTACAGGACTTAGCGTATATGAGAGAAGTTTATCTGCGCCTGGCTCTAATGAAAGTTCAATTTCAAAGTCCCTTTTCTGAAATTGATGAGGAATTTCATCAATAACTCTAACCTCAACCCTGAACGGATACATATTTTCAATATATATTTTAATTGTATTCTCGTCACCGTTAGAGAGACGGCCGGGCAGCAATCGTTCTGTTTTTACCGGCTGCCTTATTTTGAAGAGCAGGAAGGTTTCTAATAAACAAAAGCCGGTGAACAATAACAGTGCAAGGATTCCTAAAATTGACGGCAGTTGGAATAAATAAAGGACAACCCAGAGCACAGCCAATGAATTCATCAGGATAAAAAACCTGCTTGTAAGAAATATGTCCAAACGGAACAATTTCATCGGGGTACTTCGGTCCTGTCCAAGATAAATCCGATCATTTTATCGGGGTTAGTCCCTTCCATTTCTTTTTCCGGAGACAAAATAATGCGGTGACGCAGAGCAGGCAAAGCCACATTTTTAATATCATCCGGAATCACATAATCCCTCCCGTTGATCATTGCAAGTGCCTTGGAAGTCTTCATTATAGCAATTGATGCCCTTGGAGATGCACCGAGCAATATATCAGTATTATTTCTCGTTGAATTTACAATTGAGGTGATATAACCGGCAATCTTTTCGTCTATATATATGGAGTTTACTCTATTTCGGGCTTCAGTCAACTGATCCGTTGTTACAACCGGATTAATCATGTTTACCTTTTTCTGTCCGGCAGTCCCCTGATCCCGCATAAGAATACCTACTTCATCCTGAGCGGACGGATAATCCATTAAGACCTTAAACACAAACCGGTCAACCTGCGCCTCAGGCAAGCGGTAGGTTCCCTCATGTTCAACCGGGTTTTGAGTGGCAAATATATTAAACGGAGCAGACATGGGAAATGTATGCCCGTCAACGGTAATCTGGCGCTCTTCCATTACTTCAAACAATGCGGATTGGGTCTTAGCCGGAGCTCTGTTGATTTCGTCAATCAGAATGATATTGGAAAACAACGGACCCTTTTTGAACGAAAATTCCGCCTTGGCCTGATCAAATACCATGGTCCCGATTAAATCACTCGGCATTAAATCGGGGGTAAACTGTATCCTATTAAATTCTGCGGAAATGGTTTTGCTCATGCACTTTGCCGTCAAAGTTTTGGCAATACCGGGAACACCTTCAATGAGCATATGCCCGTCTGAAAGCAAACCAACCAACAGCTGCTCTATGATTTCTTTCTGACCAATAATTACTTTTGAAATCTCTTCCTTAATAGCATTTACTGATTCAAATACTTTATCGTTATTTTCCATATAAACCGTATGATGTATAAAATTGATGAATTAATGTGTTAAACTGTATGAATTCTGCTTTGCCGCGCTTCTCAGAAGCAAGTAAGTAAGCGTTTCTTATTTGAATTAATTTTTCGCCTGAGCCCGGGACTGACTTTTCTATGATTTTCATAGAATGATCTGAAAATATATTTTTCTCAGTTTTAAATATCCTGGAAATGCTAAACTGAAATTTTTCATACACTTCCGTCATGCTTTGTTCTTTAGATTTATAGAATTTATTTAACAATGCAATCCTCTGCAAAAACTGCAACGTAGTATTTTCATATGGCTTAATGACAGGTATTACCCTCTGTTCCCTTCTGGCATGAAAAATCAGATACAATATCATAGAAACAAGGAGTATATAGTAAGCCCATTTCAGGTAGTCATCCCGCAGAACAAATCTTAACGGGGAGGTAATCAGTTGTTTCCCGGATTTGTAATGTTCATCCCACAGAATATCTCTTACCGGCAGAGAAGATAGAACTTTAT
>CAYYJL010000045.1:0-10784 GCA_964472245.1 uncultured Ignavibacteriaceae bacterium
AAACGAAAGAGTGGTGCGGCTGAGAGAATCACTTGATAATGAAACCATTGATGAACTGCTGGAACTTTTTCTCAATGATTTTCAGGGATACCTCGCTTCTGTTTCGGAAAGGATAACCCAACATAATTTCGCCGGGTTATCGGAACAGTCGCATACAATCAAATCCGCATGTGCCAACCTTGGCGCCGATAAGCTGTGGAAATATGTGGAAAAACTGGAACATGAATGCAACTCACTGCCGGCTGAGGAAATAACACTACTGTTTAATAAAATAGCGGATGAGTTTATATACGTTAAAGAAAAAATCCGTATATATCTGGCAGACCGCACCTGATTATTCAGTCTTGGATTTTTTCTTTTCCTCATTAAACATATCGTCACTCAGTCCTGTATTTACCTTGTAATTACTGTACTGAATGGTTACTGAACCGTTGGTGATCTTCTTTTTGTCCTTCTTTTTTGACTCGTCAGTATCATCGGAATCTCCGCCAAAACCTTTGGGGATATTCATTCGATTGATATCAAAATTGAAGTCCATGCGCTCGGGTAACGGATATTTTTTCAATGTGCTTGCGTTGTAACTCAGCTTTATAATAAAGGTGCCGGAAGTTTTTGTTGTGGATTCAATTCTTCTGATGACGTGATCCTGCAAATCCACCCAAACTGTGGAAAGGATTACGTTTTGAGTATTTCCCAAAGGGACAATTTTAATCTTTGCAACCTTAACCCCTTCCAGTATATATTCATCTTCATAGATTGCAGTATAGTCATCCTTTAACAGTGCTGCAGGGGAGAAGTTAAACCCTTCCCGCGGAAGCAGGGCGAAACCCTCAGATTTAATGCGTACCTTATCCGGCTGCTTGTAATAAAGCGTACCGATAACTTTGGGAGTCTTCAGAAAAGTGACGTCAAGATCTACCTGAATATCAACAGTATAGTCTTTAACCACTTCAAATTTAGTTTTAACTTTTTCTATAAGTTGCTGCGCATCCTTAGACTGTGGCTGAACCGTGGCAGCAATCAGGAGAAGGAAGTAGATAATGGATTTTAACATGTTAGCTTTGTATATCCTTTCTCTTAAACAGGAAGAGAGTTAAACCGAAGAAAACCGCAATGTGCGCCGCGAGCACCCCGATTGCCTGCCATAAGGCATCATAATCAAGCGGGTCACTGAAAAACAATCTCCACTTCTGAAGATAGCTGGTGAACAGATACGGTTTTACAATACTGAAAAATTCCAGATTAATATTGGAAAGTATCAGGAAGACGATAATGATTGCCATGGTGGCAACAATAGGACCAATAGCATTTTCCACAAGTGAAGAGAGCAGAAAAGCCAGGGAACTCACCACCGTCATAGCAAGAGCGGCATAGCCGTAAGCAAGCATAAACCGCCAGAATATATCATCCTTTGCAAAGATGGTAATATTATCCCGGATTACAATTAACTCGCCTGTACCAAAAATCATTATGCTGATTCCCAGACTGACAAATGCCAGCCAGAAAATCAAAAAGTTTGTATATATAGTGCCGGCAAGAAACTTTGCTGTAATCACCTGAGTACGGGAAACCGGCCTGGTCAGCAGCATACGGTAGGTTCCTGCGGTTGCTTCACCGGCGAGTAAATCTCCCGCCACCAGGGTAATCAAAAAGGGAACATGCAGGATGAGTGCATTCAGAACCACGTTTGCAACCAAATAGCCGTTCAGAAAGTTGCCGACAAAAACGAAGCTTTGCTGCAGGTTCTGGGTAAAGAAATTTAAGTATTCTTCACCGCGGAGAAAGAGATCCACTTGTATAATCGGAACCAATACTGAAATAGCGATGATTCCTATATAGGAACGCCATTTACTGAATATCTTAAATAATTCAATTCTTAGTAATGTCATCATGTCCCGCTGCTTTCAGTAAGTTTAAGGAAATATTCTTCAAGCGATTTTTGGGGCACCATAGCGGTTACTTCAATTCCATTATTAACAAACAGCCGGTTGACCGGTGGTATATCTTCCTTGTTAAGGGTAACAATCAGTTTATCGGTTGTTACAGCAACTATATTATGCTGACTGAAATTTTCCTTCATCAATCGAGTTGCTTTATCAATATCGTTTACTTCAAAGGTAACGTTCAGATGTGTGGCATCCACCAAATCAGAAACTCTGCCTTCAACAACGGTTGTCCCTTTATTGATAATCACCATCCGGGTGGCAACAAGCTCAACTTCATATAATATATGTGAGGAAAGAAAAACTGTTTTCTTCAGATCACGGCTCAGATGAATAATAAGGTCCCGTATTTCTTTCATACCTTGTGGGTCGAGACCGGTGGTTGGTTCATCCAGAATAATGAGATCCGGATTGTGCAGCAATGCCTGTGCAATGCCTAATCTCTGCTTCATGCCATGAGAATAGGTTTTAACCTTGCTTTTATATCTTTTCTCAAGCCCGACCAGCGCAAGCATTTCCATGATGCGTTTTTTAGAGACATCACAGCCGGATAGACTGCCCAGAATTTCCAGATTTCTGTATGCGGAGAGATACCCGTAAAAATCGGGTTTCTCCACGATGGCACCAATATTTTTCAGGATTTTACTCCTGTTTTGTGCCAAAGGAAGCCCGAAGATTTTTATCTCGCCTTTTGTCGGGGCAATCAGGGAAAGCAGCATCCGGATGGTTGTGCTTTTGCCGGCTCCGTTAGGACCCAGAAAGCCGAATACATCACCTTTGTAAACATTCACACTGAGATTATTAACGGCAGTAAGTTCTTTGAACTCCTTGGTGAGGCCGTTAATTTCTATGATTTTTTCATTATCCAATATTTCACTCTGTCTTGTATAAAAAACTCTCCCCGGATAGCTTAATGTTATCCCGGAAAATCAACACTGAATCCGATCCCGAATCGCTGCACTCGGTTTGCGTAATACTCACTGAATACGTCATTCCCTGTATAGTATGAGACGTAAAGGAGCATCCCTTTACCTTGCCAGTCACCAAATTTTACCCCGCTCTGAATATTTGTTGAGAGCGTGTATTTGGGGGCTCCATTTATATTGTGGTTCAAAATAAAAAAGAAATTAGCCGGGTTTCCTAAAAAAGTACCAAGCAGTTCAGGATGATGATACTCGGCTCCCAGGATAAATGAGCTGCGTCTCAGTTCCAGAGGACGCCGGTGGACCGTGTAAGCCATACCGCCATAATACATCGTTTCACCGCCAAACACCCCCCATTTGCCCGCGTAAATAAGTTCAGCAAAATCCCTTGTATAGGGAATTGGCAGTTTGTCATTAATCCATTTCAGTTCAGTTCCATCATACGCGCCATCAACCAAATGGGCGCTGTTGTGAATGAATCTGAACCGGTAAACCGATTCCCCGGTGGTATAAAGTAAATTTCCCCCAAAAAAACCGTCAATCGCATCAATTTGGAGGCGGTAACCTTTGTAGCTTGTTGCGTATGCATAAGCCATAAACTCCACACCGGCGGAAAGCCCGTCGCCATCATTGAATACATTATTAAACAAAATTATATCAATTGAGTTCCCGATATCCACTTTCAGGTGGCTGGTGGCAGTGTAATAGAGTAAACCAAGCTTGGCCTCCTGAGCATTACCTCTGAGTGGATGAAACCGGAGCCCGTCAGGAAAAAGAACAACTGAGGAGTTATCCTGTGCAAAAAAAACACCCTGGAAGGGGAGTAATGCAAGTGTGATAAGGAGAAAAAATGCTCTACGGCAGCGGGGGAATATTACATGCATATTAATGAGTACGGGAAACCTGAAACGAATTCTGTTTATATTTAAACCAAAGAATTACAAAATTACGGAAATATAGTTGAACAACGAAAAAATATTGGTGACCTCAGCACTCCCCTATGCAAACGGGAAAATTCACCTCGGTCACCTGGCAGGCGCCTATCTGCCTGCTGATATTTATGTAAGATATAAAAGACTTTCCGGGGCAGATGTTTTATTCATATGCGGCTCAGATGAGCATGGGGTGCCGATTACCATTTCAGCGGATAAAGAAGGGGTGAAGCCGAAGGTTATTATTGACAGATTCCACGAAGCAAATAAATCCGCATTTGAAAAGTTCGGGATGAGCTTTGATATATATTCCCGCACAAGTTTACCCGTACATCACACACTGGCGCAGGAATTCTTCCTGGAGTTTTACAACAAGAATCTCCTCACCGAAAAGAAAACACAGCAGTTTTATGACGAAAAAGCAGGAATGTTTCTGCCGGACAGATATGTGGAAGGCACCTGCCCTAATTGCGGTTATGAAAGTGCCAGAAGCGATGAATGTGAAAATTGCGGCGCACTGTATGAGCCAAATGAATTGTTAAAACCTATTTCCAAAATAACGGGTGAAATGCCGGTATTAAAAGAAACATCACATTGGTATTTCCCGGTGGAGAAGTTCCAGGCACGGCTGGAAAGTTATATAGAACAGGCAGATAAAGAATATCAGTGGAAAGAGAACGTATTGCAATATTGCCGCGGCTGGTTAAAAAACGGGCTCAGGGAACGTGCATATACAAGAGATTTGGATTGGGGTGTGCAGGTTCCGCTGGATGGTGCCAAGGGAAAAGTTCTGTATGTCTGGTTTGAGGCAGTGCTGGGATATATATCAGCTTCCATGGAACTGAGCAATCAGAGGAATCAACCGGATTTATGGAAGGAGTTTTGGCAGAACCCTCAGACTAAATATATTGCATTTATCGGCAAGGATAATGTTGTTTTTCACACGATTATCTTTCCCGCGATGCTCATGGCGAGGAACGATTATCACACCGAGCAGTTTGTTCTGCCGGCAAATGTCCCGGCAAATGAATTTTTAAATTATGAGTCGAAGAAATTTTCCAAAAGCCGGGGATGGGGTGTTGAGCTGGAGGATTTTCTCAATGATTTTGAAACCGATTCACTCAGATATTATCTGGCACTGGCATTGCCTGAGACAAGAGATTCTGACTTTTTGTGGAAAGATTTTCAGGCACGGCATAACAACGAGCTCTCTGATATACTCGGCAACCTGGTAAACCGCACACTTACATTTATTCATAAGAATTTTGACGGCGTGTTACCTGAAGCGGGTGAACTGAATGAGAGGGATAAAGAAGCCCTCAGAACAGCGGCGGAATATCCTGCTAAGGTTGGCGGATTAATTGAGCGATACCGTCTGAAGGATGCAACCCTGGAGATGATGAATCTTGCCCGTTTGAGCAACAAGTACTTTAATGATTCCGAGCCGTGGAAGACTGTTAAATCTGACAGAACTGCCTGCGGAACTGCTTTATATATATGTTCGAAGTTAATTTTAACTGCGGCAGAATTGTTTTCACCTGTGCTGCCCGATATAAGCAAACAGATATTTGCTTTTTATGGTGCAAGCCCTGTGCCATGGCAGGATGCCGGAGATTTTCCTCTGCAAGCAGGAATTAAACTTGAAACACCAAGAATTTTATTTAAGAAAATTGAAGATGCACAAGTGGATAAATATCTTGATCAGTTAACACCCAAAGAAGAAACTCCCGCAGTTCCACCCGATCCGGAAATCACCATTGATGATTTTAGCAAAATTAAGTTGCGTGTTGGAAAAGTTTTAGAGGCAGAAAATGTACCCAAGAGTGAAAAACTGCTCAAACTTATAGTTGATGTTGGGGGAGTTAAGCGTCAGGTGATCTCAGGCATTGCAAAATTTTATTCGCCTGAACAGATGTTAAACAAAAAAGTGATTTTGGTAGCCAATCTTAAACCGGCAAAACTGATGGGATTGGAATCCAAAGGGATGATTCTTGCTGTGGAAACTGAAGATGGTAAACTTGAAGTGGTTGAGGTACCTGGCAACGTACGTACCGGAACCATTGTAAAATAAGGAGCTCTACAATGTATTCGAAGAAAAGTTTTTTCCTTTTCGCAATAATATTTTTACAAGCAGTTATATTTTCACAATCTGCCATGCAAAAAATATCACCGGAACTCGCTGCAAAAATGAGCAGTGTACAGTCAGGTGAATTAGTAAAGGCATGGATATATTTTACCGATAAAGGAAATACATCCTTTTTCAAACTGAATCCCGAATCAGTACTTTCCGGCAAAGCGATGCAAAGAAGAATAAAGGTTACTGAAAAAGGAAAGGATGTACTTGACTTTTCAGATTATCCTGTTTCTAATAGCTATATACAGCAATTGGAAGCTGCCGGTGTGGTGATTAAACATAAGTCAAAATGGTTTAATGCGGTTTCTGCGTATATACCTGCCGGCCGGTTACAGACTGTGGCTGCACTCACTTTTGTAAAATCACTTGAACCGGTGCGGTTATATACCAGGCAGGTAGAGGTTGAAGCAGCTGAAGAGCTGCCTCTTGCTAAACAGCCCGACGGCGTTCATGTTTTTAACTACGGCAATTCCTTTACCCAGAATGATCAGATAAAAGTTCCGCAGGTACATAATCTCGGAATCACGGGACAGGGGATTATTGTAGCAGTTATGGATGCGGGATTCAACCGGCTTTCACATGAATCATTTGCTACCATGAATATCATAGCTAAATGGGATTTTGTAAATAATGATCCCGGTGTTGGTGACAGCACTGATATGGGAACCGGTACCCATGGTACGCAAACTTTATCCACCATCGGCGGGTTTAAGGAAGGGCAGTTAATCGGTCCTGCTTTTGGTGCACAATATATATTGGCCAAAACTGAAAACACCGACACGGAAACTCCGGTTGAAGAAGATAACTGGATTGCAGCTGCTGAATGGGCGGACAGTCTGGGGGCAGATGTATTCTCCACTTCGCTGGGTTATCTTGACTATGACCCGCCGTATCCATCATATACATGGCAGTCCATGGATGGAAATACAGCTAAAATTACCAGAGCAGCTGACCTGGCTGTTAAAAAAGGGATTGTTGTCGTGAATTCCGCCGGTAACAGCGGATTCCACTCAACACAAAATACTCTTGGGGCACCTGCAGATGGTGACAGCGTTATTGCCGTCGGTGCGGTGACGAATTCAGGTACACGCTCATCCTTCAGCAGTGTTGGCAACACCTTTGACGGCAGAATCAAACCTGACGTTATGGCAATGGGAAGCAGCGTGAGAGTAGCTTCCACATTCAGTAATACAGGTTACTCATCCGCCAGCGGCACATCATTCAGCTGCCCGTTAGCTGCGGGGGTTGCGGCATTGGTACTTTGTGCCAATCCTTCACTTACCCCAATTCAGGTGCGGGAGGCAATGCGGAATACAGCCAGCAGGGCATCAAACCCGGGAAGGGAATACGGCTGGGGTATCCTTGACGCACTTGCAGCAGTAAATTATTTCCAAACTCCCGTAGAATTACATTCTTTTGCCGGGACGATAACCGGAAATACCTTGGAACTGAACTGGCGCACCTCGTCGGAAAAAAATAATGCAGGTTTTGAAATTCACATCTCTACCGACGGAATTACCTTTAATAAAATCACTTTTGTGGATGGTGCCGGCACTACGACGGAGATGAAAGATTACAGTATTTCCATTCCGCTGCAGGAACGGGCGAAAAAGCTATTTGTTAAACTAGTCCAGATTGATTTTAACGGGACAGTTAACTATCTCTCTACCCTTACCCTGGAAGATGCTATTCCTTCTACGGCGGTTTTGGTTCAGAATTACCCAAACCCGTTTAATCCTGAAACAAACATCAGCGTAGATTTTCCATCAACCGGAAGCGCTGAACTGAAAGTTTATTCCCTTCTGGGGAGCGAAATAGCTTCAGTTTACAAGGGTGCTGTTCAGGCGGGTAACAGGATATTTACGTATGCTCCCGGGAATCTCGGTTCCGGAGTGTATCTGCTGAGAGTGGAATTTAAGAGTTTTTCGGGGGAAATAGCCACAAAAATGATTAAAATAACGTATTTACGCTAGTTTTGGGCAGAACCGGTTACAGAAATATACCTTACGAATTTCATTGATTTTATAGCCCTTTTGGGGGCATATTTGGGTTTGTAGTTTTTTAAGATTCATCAATTTCGGAGAACGTTTATATGATATTATCCAAAAAGCTGATTATTTCAGTTTTGGCAGCCCTTGTAATTGCCGGCTGCTCAACAAAGCAATCTGAGATTATCGTTGCAAAGTATGCCGATAAAGAGATCAAGATGGCTGAATTTGAAGCGGCGTATGCAAAAAATTCCGGCGGCATTGATAAAGCAAAAAATGATTCACTTCCGCAGTTGAAGAATTTCCTCAACCTTTATGTGAATTTTAACATGAAATTGAAGGATGCACAGAACCGAGGGTTTGATAGTGACGCAGCAATGCAGACTGAGCTTTTGGATTATAAGAAAAAAGTAGGGGTCACTTATATATTGGAAAAACTGCTCGTTGACCCTCAGGTTGCAAAACTGTATGAAATGAGGAAAACAGAGTACCGCGTCAGCCACATCATGCTGAGACCTGATGCTTCCGGTGACAGTTCTGCATTTGCTAAAGCAAATGAAGTACTGGCAAAATTAAGAAACGGAGAATCATTTGAACAATTGGCTGATCAGTATTCAGATGATGCATATTCCAAAAAATCCGGCGGAGACATTTATTATATCACAGCCGGTACTGTAATAGCGGAATTTGAAGATGCCGTATATAAAACCAAAGTCGGGGAGTTTTATCCTGAGCCGGTTAAAACTAAATACGGTTATCACATTATCAAAGTGGTGGAGAAGAGAGAAAGAATCCCGCAGATTAAAGCCGCCCATATCATGGTGGATTTTATGGATGCAGACGGTAATGCTGATTCCATTGGAGCAAAAGCAAAAATTGACAGTTTATATACCATGCTTCAGCAGGGGTCGGATTTTGCAACACTCGCTAAAATGTATTCTGAAGATCAGGGAAGCGCACAAAACGGCGGCGAACTTGGTTTCTTTGAAAGAAGAATGATGGTTAAGGAATTTGACGAAGTTGCATTTGATATGCAGCCGGGAACAATTTCCAACATAGTTAAAACCAGTTATGGTTATCATATTATAAAAGTATTGGAAAGAAAACCTTACCCGACTCTGGAAGAGGATAAGGAAAACCTGAAACGCGCCTATAAGAACAGCCGTTATCAGAATGATCATGATACCTTAGTTGCCGGTCTTAAAAATAAATACGGTTATAAGCTTCATCAGGATGTCCTGAACGCCTTGATTACCATGGGTGACAGCGTAAGGATTAATGATGAATACCGCGGCGCCGAATGGCGTGAAGGCCTTAAAGATAAAGCGCTTATCAGCTTTACCGGCCAGAATATGACCGTTGATGAATTTATGGAAACACTCATTCCGCTGCCTGAATTTGGCAACAGAATGATTAATGAATCCCTCATGAATGACGGAGTTAAAAAGGTTAGCTCAGACAGAGTGCTTGAACTGGAAGCATTGAGTCTTGATAAATCAATTCCTGAATTTGCAGATTTAATGACCGATTATAAAAATGGTATATATATCTTTAAACTGCAGGAAGAAGAAGTCTGGAACAGAGTTGATTTAGACAGCGTCCGGCTCCATGCATTTTGGGAAAAAAACAAGGATAAATACCGCTGGGAGAACAGAGTTGAATTTGCGGAAATCTTTGCAAAAACAGATTCCATGATTCAAAAATATTACACCATGCTTAAAAATGGTGAAAATTTTGATTCTGTTGCGGCAAAATATACAGAACGCCCTGGCTTCAAAGAAAAAGCAGGAAAGTTTCAGATGTTAGCTGTAAACTCCTCACAGCAGTCAACCGAAGCTAACAAACTGAGCCAGCCGGGTGATTATTCAACTCCTGTACCGGTTACCGGCGGATTTTCAATTATTAAATTAATTAAAAAAGATCCGGCACGTGAAAAAACATTTGAGGAAGCCCGCGCAGAAGTAAGCGGTGCTTTTCAGGAAGAAGAAAGCAAACGCCTGGAAACAGAATATATAAACTCACTTAAAAATAAATTCAACCCGGAATATTTTTATGACAGGTTGGATGCCGCTTTTAGTGGAAACACAAAATAGAATCCTATTTGCTGCGCTCCTTTTTCTTGTATTTTCAGGATGCAAGAAGAAGGAGCCGCCGGCAGAGTATCTGGCAAGAGTAAATGATACTCACCTGACTACTGCCGATTTATCACGCTTAGCTGACACTTCCGGTCTTTCACAATCAGAAAAACATGAGTGGCTCAGAAACTGGGTAAATGAGGAATTACTGTTTCAGCTTGCTGAAAAGGAAGGCGTTGTTGATTCTCCGGAGTTTGAGGCAAAAATAAGATCCACACGCCGGCAGCTCGCAATTTCCATTTATCTGGAAAAGCACTTTGAGGAGAGCTACTCTCCCCCTGAAGAAGAACTGTTAAAACAGTTTTATGAAAAAAACCGTCACATACTAAAACTGAAAGCTGATGCTTTTGTGTTTAATGCGGCTACCTTCAGCAGTGAAGAGCTGGCGGGAGCTTTCAGGGAAAGATTGTTGAGCGATTCCTGGCAAAGGGCAATTAAAACGCTGCCCAAAGGTGAGCTGGTGCTCTCCAACAGTGAGGGGGCGTTTGAGTATGATTATGAATTGTCCAATTTTACCGTGAAAAGATTTCTTGAAAGTTTTAATCCGGGTGAAATAAGCATTATATTTTCAGCCAGACCGGGGGAGTATTCCATTGTTCAGCTGGTTGCTGCGTATAAATTGAACGAAGTTCCTCCGTTGAGCGTCATACATGAACAGGTACTCATGTTATATACAGAGGAACAAAAGAAGGAAGCCATTAAAAAAATGCTTGCAGGGCTTTATGAAAA
>CAYYJL010000046.1:0-10772 GCA_964472245.1 uncultured Ignavibacteriaceae bacterium
ATGATACCAAAAACGGCGGTTACCCATATCTTAACTGGCAGACATTCCCTTATTCCGTAACTCTTTCAAGCGGAGCCGCTTTTTCCCCTTCAATTACCAAGGGGCAGACAAACCAGGCCTTAGGCAGATTTGCTTTATCTACCAATTCAATTGGGGCTTACTTTAATATGGTTTGGATAAAATTAAACGGTGTAAGAACCGGAGCCACCAATTTTAAACTCTGGGAAAGCAGTGACGATGCCTTTGATGCAGGATCCGACACACAAATTGGAACAACCGTTTCTGCTGACCCCGGAACAGACAGTACGATTTGGTTTTTAAGCTTAAACAAAAAATTGGCTGTTACCGATAAATATTATTTCCTTACTGCCGATATCGCATCAAATGCAACCGGCTCTATTGAGCCCGTGCTGGAAAATAATAAGTCTATGATGCTGGGGCTTGCCTCTCTCAGCTCCTCCCCCAGCAATACCCCAATGTCCTCAGGAAACTCACCACTGCCTGTTGAACTTACTTCTTTCTCGGCAGAGTTACACGGCAACTCTGTACTCTTAAAGTGGAAGACAGCTACTGAAGTTATGAATTACGGTTTCGAAGTTCACCGGATTGCTGCTGCTGACTATGTTTCTGACGGCGGGACTGCCGTTACTGAATCCGGTTGGAGTGTGTTAGGTTTTGTTCCCGGGCACGGAACAAGCAACTCACCGAAAGAATATATATTTACCGACCGGAATGCTGCCGGCGGCGGATACATATACCGCCTGAAGCAGATTGATAATGACGGCAGTTTTACGTATTCCCCAATCACGGAAGCAGGTTTCTCTAACATTCCCGGAACATTTACCCTGAATCAGAATTACCCCAATCCTTTTAATCCCGGCACGGAAATATCTTTTTCCCTTCCACAGCAGGCACTCACAACTCTTGTTGTTTATGATATCATGGGCAAAGAGGTGAAAGTACTCTTGAATTCTGTTATAGCTGCGGGAGTTCACAATATCTATTTTGACGGGGCATCCCTCTCTGCGGGAGTGTATATATATCGTCTGGTGTCAGGCGGAATATCCCTAACCAAGCAGTGTGTTTTTCTAAAATAGTCCCTTAACACACACCTCCACATGCGGGAGGAGAACGCTATACTCTCCTCCCGTACCTTTAATCCAAGAGCTATAACCAACTTACCATTCAAACAAATTTCCACCCGGGCAGCTTCATCCTTTTCATTGAAGCTCTGCATCTGACGGCTGACGCTTGATGTATCAGAAAAAATTAAGACTTTATTGTCTTACCTTTATCTTATTCCGCTCACCTTATTTCAGCAGCACAAAACTCTTCCGTAGCACGTAGCCGTTAACCTGCAGTGTATATATATAAACACCGCTGCTCAAGCCGGCCGCCTGAATTTCCGCAGTATGTTTTCCGCTTCCCTTGTATTCGTTAACCGGAACCATAACTTCATTCCCGAGCATATCATACACAGCAAGCTTTGCGTTGCCGGGTTCTTTCATGGTGAAGGTAACTGTTGTAGATGGATTAAACGGATTAGGAAAATTCTGTTCCAGCGAGTAATCTATGGTGTTATTTTCATCGTTTACCGATACAGCAGGATTAAATGTGGTATCGCCGTAAACCACGCCGTTTATGTATGCACCTAAAAGTTTACGTATTATATTGCCTGACCAAACAACCTGTGTGAGCCCGAATTTTTCCGAATAAAATACCCGGCCGGTAATGGGCAAAGGCGGTGGATAAAAGAAAACCGCCTGCATGGAATACGACGTATCCGGCTCTCCCAATACCTGTGTTGCAATTTTGGCAACCACATTATATTGCGTATTTACCGCTGCGGTTGTATTCAGCCAATATTCTCCAACGGAAACATTTTCCTTAAAGTACACCCACTCCCGGTTTGGATTGGTAATACCATAATTTTCCAGCCGGACAGCATGATACCCGTCCCAACGCCGGCGGCCGTGCCGCAGTTCCGTACCCTCTGCAGTAGTGAGGCGGAAAACATTATAACTTACTGAATCAACCATAACATCTGAGGCAATGTGTTCGTACATACAAGAGGGAGTACTCAATTCCGGACCGGAAGCATACACCCACTTGTTGCCAATACCTAACGGCACAGGTAAAACCTCTGTAATCTGAGCATGAAGAAAACCTGCCGTCAAAAGAAAAACCCACAAAAGTACTTGTACCCTTTTCATCGTACCTATCCTTTGAATAGTGATATTCCAAAATAAACAAAAGTTAGTAATAAAAAAATTTACTACCCCTCCCCCATGCTCCCCGGTCGTCTCCCCTGCCTTATTTCAGCAGCACAAAACTTTTGCGGAGCACGTAGCCGTTAACCTGCAGAACGTAAAAATAAACTCCGCTGCCTAATCCACTTCCGTTTACCTCCGCTGTATGCCGGCCTGATTCCCGGAACCCGTTGACCACTTCTTTTACTTCATTCCCTAAACAGTCATATATAACCAGCTGGACATCTCCGGACCTTTCTATAGAATATGCTATTGTGGTATTCGGGTTAAACGGGTTGGGATAATTTTGCTCAAGTATGTAGCCGATATCTTTTGCATCATCCTTAACTGAAACATAGGTATAAAATGTTGTATCCCCATACAGGACACCATTAATATATGCGCCCAACAATTTCCGATAGGTTACACCCGGCCAGTCAATTTGCTTTAGTCCAAAATTCACGGAGTAAAACACAATAGGACTTGGTACCAGGGGAGGAGGAGGGTGATACCCAACCCTTACACTATAATAAGTATGCTGTGCACCGAATAAAGTTTCAACAAATTGATTCCTTAATTCAGAAGTCGTAAGACTGGGATTATAGTTGATCCAGGTTTCCCCGACCACCGGGTTATCCTTAAAGTAAATCAACTCCTTGTTTGGATCATGTATAACTCTGTCTTCAATACGTACAACATGATATCCATCCCATCTTACCCTGCCATACCGCAGTTGAACTCCAGCCGGTGATGTATATCGGAATACATTATATCGTACTGAATCAATAATGTGGTTTGTATCAATGTGTTCATACAAATAAGCCGGAGGTGAAAAATTCAATCCATACACCCATTTGTTTCCTATACCCAAAGGCACAGGCAAAGTCTCTTCTGACTGTCCCTTTATATATCCAAAAGCAAATACTAAAACCCAAAAAACCAAATGCACCCTGTTCATTCCGCCAGTCTTTCAAATATTGATGAAGGAAAATAAGTAATTTTTTCTACTTAATAAATCAATTCATCCGGCTTCTGTGACGGCAAATCACAAAGTTAATAAATAGTGGTTTTGCCCCTGTCGCTAAACACACTGAGCTGATAGTGATTGAGCGGGCATAACCCCCTCACCGTTTCATCAATTTGAATCCTATTTCACGCCCCATTCCCCTGAACATGGCAAGGTTAATCCAAACATTCGCAAATTTTTCGAGCAGCTCATATTCCTCTGCTCCGCCAAAATCATAACACTCTGCAAACCCCGCATCCAATGCAAGCCGGCGCACCTTCTCTTTTGCTTCTGCGCTGCCTCCCGCCATAAACATATCAAGTGCCTGCCCGTCATAAACAGGATTGATGATATTATTATAGCCCGTGGAATTAAAACATTTAACCACTTCCGCCCCCGATGTGTTTGCAAGGATGGCATCAGCTGTGCTGCTGAATCCCGCCGGACCCCTGCCACGGACAATATTCATCGTATCTATAATAATCTTCCCTTCAGTATCGCCCAGCATTTTTGCTGTTTCTGCCGCAGCGGTTGCAGGTACGGCAATCAAAATAATCTCCGCCATCTGTACTGCGTCCTTAATTTCATGCAGGGATATTCTATCGTTCTCCAACAACTCCTTCCCCTTAAAACTGTTTTTATCCCTCACTCCCAGATATATATCGTGCCCTTTTGCAGCCCATTTTGCCGCAAGTGTTCCGCCTATGTTTCCTGTTCCGATAACTGCTATCTTCATACCTTTCCTTTCTTCTCAGTAATTCAATCAGATGTTTTTCATACACGCCTGCCAATATCGTAATCTTTATATTGAAATAAAATATACTTACCCCGTAGTGAGTGCCTCTTTCCCGTAAAAGCCCGGCTTTAAAATAGAAAACGGACAGATTTTCAGGCCTGCCCGTTTTAAGGAGGTGATATGGTGTCTTAATTATCTTTAGGTGTTACGCTGTCAAGTTTTCCGTCGTACCATAGTTCCACTGAGGTAACTTTCTTAGCATCGTCAGAGATGAATCTGATTCGTGAAAATGATGTAATTTCAAAATAATTATCCTTAATGGCATACAGTTTATACTTCCTGCCGTTTCCGCGCTGCGAAAACAATTTCCCGTCTTCAACGGTAATTTTCCGGTCGCCGTAAGTTCCGGCAAACTTCTGAAGTTCTTCCGGCTGCAGTTTCACGGGATTCTGTTTAGCCAAAAACAATTCCATATTCCAGTGCAGCATTCTTTTTTCAGAGTCATCTTTTGCGGATGCCATCCTTTTTTCAATAGCATGTTCGTATGCTTCAGTCAGGGCTTTGTCCGCATTGATAAGCAAATCAGGGGTTACGCCCGTTCCTTCCCAATTCTTTTTAGTTACCGGGTTAATTGCTTTCATGAAGGGAATTCCCGCAGAGAAAAACTCGTTTATCGCATACCTCTGCACAGGATGCGCCCCGCCTCCGGTTACTTCCCCCACAACCAGCCCCCGTTTTTGTGTCTGAATATCATAGGCAAACTCCTCCGCTCCGGAAAAGCTCCTCTTGGCCGTCAGGACGTATATATCCGCATCAAGGTTTTTCAGCCCCGGTACATCCTGAACACTCCAGGATTCGGAATACTCATTCAGCTGCCTGTTATAAAAGGTATTAATCAGTGTGGAATCCTTAAACAGATACCCGAGTATATACGCAATCATATCGGGCGATCCGCCGCCGTTTTCACGAAGGTCAAAAATAATGGTTTTTGAGTGAGCCAGAAAATTCATTGCAGCAGAGGCGGTTGCCCTGCCGTATTCTGCCGGTACAAAACCGTTCAGCTTCAGATAACCTACATTGTTCGGCAGGATTTCTAATTTTTCAAAAGCAAAATTATTGGATTTCATAAACGCAATAAATTCTGCTTCGTTTTCCTCTTCTGGTATATACGGCCTGTCAACGAATCTGAAATGCCCGTCATTGGTTATTTTTTTAATCAGTTCGTTCATTTTTTCGCTGAAATCCCAGGTATCAGCCAGCTTGTCAAACTCTCCCTTTTTTAGCCCTTCAAGCAAAGCAGATTTCAGCTCTTTTGCTTTATCTTCAATTATATAATTGGAATCAACCAGTTCCGCAAAACGCGTAATGGTGCGGTGTATATCCGCCTTGGTTATTGGTATACGCTCCTGTCCGAATGCAGCAAAGACCGGAAAGACCAATAAAAATAATAATACCTTGAGTTTCATCGTAGTATCTGCTCCTGTTTAATAATGTTCATTTTAATTTTGGTTATAAGTTCATTCATATAGTCTAACTCTTTTTCCGTAAGATGCTCCAGTGCCTCCCTGCGGTAAGCCGCCACCACCGGTTTCATTTTTTCCATTATATCTTTCCCTGCCGGAGTGATGGCAAGTTTTAATCTGCGCTTATCCCTGGGGTTTGATTCCTTGGTCAGGTAGCCTTTTTTCACAGTCAGGTCTAATATCCTTGTAACCGACGCCCTGTCCTTTGCAACATCCCTCACCAGTTCTGAATGGGTGATTTCATTGTTCTCCATGATTGCATTCAGCAGCAGCCACTGGTCAATAGTCAGGTCAATACCTGCCTGGTCAATTCTTGCCTGAGCAAACTGCCGGTAGCTCCGCACAGTGGTTTCAAGATGAAAGAAAATAGTATGTTTTGGGGATTTCATAGCACATTTAGTTGATATATCAATTAATATGTGCAAGTTAGTATGAGGAGATGCGTTCCCGATGCGAAATTGGACAAATGGAAAATATCAGGGAAATACGGCAGAATGCTGCCAATACTTATTGCAAAGCCGGCAGAAACTGCAACTTCCGGCTGCGGCTTATTTTACCAGAGGAAATTTCATGGTAAATGTTGTCCCCTCATTCTTTTTACTGACAAAAGATATCTCACCCTGCATCAGTAACGTATATCGTTTTGCCAGACTGAGCCCCAGACCGGTTCCTTCATACTTTCTGCTGAGCCCTTCACTCCCCTGACGGAATTCTTCCCAAACCACATGCTGTTTATCTTCCGGGATTCCTTCCCCTGAATCTGCTATTTCTATAATACCGTATGCATCATCTTTGTAAACTCTGGTGGTTACAAATCCTTTGTTTGTAAACTTAATTGCATTATTTATGATATTATTTATTACACTGCCAAACAGGATGGGGTCAATCATGCAGAAGATAGCGGTTGAAGGCATCTGAAAGTCAAACTTAAGGTTCTTTATTGCAGCGGCTGAAACAAAAAATTGCCGTATATCCGTCAGCTGCTTAACAATATCTACTGATTTTAGAGATATATCCTGTTTACCGGCTTCCAGTTTGGAAAGATTTAAAATCAGATTCAGCGTTTCTAGCAGTCGGTTCCCCCCTTTGTTTATTGTAGCTGCCATATTCTGCAGATCTTCATTCCCCTCAAGTTCCATCTCCAGTATTTCAGAATAACCAAGTATTCCAATCAACGGTGTTCTCAGCTCATGGCTCATGTTTGCAAAAAAGTTGCTTTTAATCTGATTCATTTCCTCTGCTTTTTCTTTGGCAAGAATCAGCTCCTGTATGATTTTTTTCTTTTCGGTGATATCTTCCTTTACTGCAACAAAATTGGTTATATCACCGGATTCATTTACAATAGGAGAGATAATTACATCTTCCCAATACTCCGTTCCGTCTTTTTTCCGGTTAAGGATTTCCCCCTGCCAGGTCTTGCCGGAAAGAATCGTGTTCCACATAGTTTCATAGAATCCGCTGTCATGATGTCCGGATTTTTGCAGCTTTGGAGTCTGCCCGATTACCTCTTCGGGCGTATATCCCGTAATCCGGCAATAGGTGGAGTTTGTATATTCAATTTTACCAAGCGGATTAGTGATGATAACGCTCACCGGGCTTTGCTCTATAGACTTGCTCAGCAGCTTAATCTGATTATCGGCTTTTTTCTTTTGAGTAATATCATGAATAATGGAGTTAAAATACAACTTACCATTAATCTCCACCTTGCTGCTGAATACTTCCACATCAACAACACCGCCGCCTGCCACTCTGTGCTGAAATTCAAACCTGTTTTTTTCTTCAGCTTCAATTTGTTTCATGGTTATAAAAATTTCCGTCTGGCTGAGAGTGTTTAGTTCGTATATATACATATTCTTCAGCTCTTCCCTGCTCCAGCCGTAAAACTTAACTGCAGCGTAGTTTACATCTGCAATCTTGGCTGTTTCCGCATCAATCAAAAGCTCCACGGCGGTATGATCCTCAAAAAGCTGGCGGAACCGTTTTTCGTTAGCACGCAGCTCCTCTTCTGCGCGTTTCTGCTCTATAAATATACTTATCTGGCTGCCAACACCTTCCAGTATCTGCAGTTTAACTTCATCAATAACATCTATCCTGTCGTAGCTCTGCAGCACCAGTGCACCGAATACATTATTCCGCACTGCAAGCGGCACACCTGCCCACTGCTCCGGCATGGAACCCACAAGCTCCAGTATCCCCTCCTCTTCCATCTCTTCAATATCCTGTTTGCTGAACAGCATACTTTTATTTTTTCTTATCAGATAACCCGTCAGCGATTTTTCCGCACTCCACTCCGGTATGCTGTCCCGTTCATCCCTTTCAAACGGTGCGGATAACATATTAGTAGCCGGATTATACAATGCCACAAATATATTCCTTACATCAACAAAGGTTTGCAGCTCGGTGCTTACAGTTTCAAATAATTGCTCCAGGTCTTTAGAATTAATAACAGCTGTTGCAATTCTATACTGCATTTTACGGATCTTTTCGTTATTCCTTCTTTCCGTAACATCGGTAAATATACATGCAAAATGATCCGGCATTGGCTGAAAGGTTGATACCTCAAAGTATCGCTGCAGTGATTTGGAATAATTTTCAAAAATCTCCGGTATCCCTGTTTTTGCAACTGCGCCGTATTTATCAATCCATTCTTTTTCAATATCCGGCAGAACCTCTGTCACTTTTTTCCCTATTATCTCGCCGGCATGCAGCCCCGTTATGCGTTCAAATGCATTATTTACACTCAGGAATATATAATCCTGCGGTTCCCCTTTTTCATTATAAATCATTTGATGCAGCGCAAAACCATCAAGCATCGCCTCAAACAAGCGCCGGTAATTTTCTTCTGCAGAGTGCAGAGCAGTTATATCCTGTACTGTTCCCTCATATCCTTCAACGCTGCCATCCTCTGATTTTATTACCCGTACAGACGGGAGCAGATATCTGAATTTGCAGCGTCTTGCATTTGTCCGGTACATAGTAACTGATGGCTGTTCACCTTTTTTAATCGCCTCTATATCCCGTGCAACTTTCTCGCGGTCATCATCGGCTACATATTCCAAATAAACATCAAACGGCGGGGCTTGCTCGCTTTCATCTATTTCAAACAAACGGTACATTTGTTTGGACCAGTAGGATGCACCCGTCTTGATATTGTAGTTCCAGCTCCCAAGCAGCGTGGATTCTTCTGCTCTTTCAAACCGTTCATTCAGGATACGGAGATTTTTTTCATCCTCTTTCTTCTTCGTGATATCGGTCAGCGTACCGCCGATTTTTTCCGGCCTGCCTTCGGATGTATATTCTGCAACCTTACCGCGCAGCTCCATCCAATGCAGCTGCCCGTTCTGTTTTTTAATACGGAACTCAATGCTGTATATACCTTCACTGATAAGGGCATTTTTAATCTCCCGTATAACTCTCGCCTTATCCTCATCAAATACAAGCTCCACAAGTTTTTCGTAGGTAATCTCTTCCGTGGATTCAATTTCCAGGATTTTATAAAACTGAAGACTTGTTGACCATACTCCGGAAGACAGCGTCCACTGATATACCGCCTCATTAACAAGGTCAAGTGCAAAAGAATATCTTTCCGCACTCCGCTTGAGTGCTTTTTTGATTTCACGTTCATATTTCTGATTACGGAGTATCAAAACCACACCGGTTATATTCCCTTCCCCGTCAAAGATCGGGGCACCGCTGTCTGCAATGGCAATTTGATCGCCTGTTCTTGATACCAAAACCGTATGGTTGGAGAGGCGTACAGCTTCCCCGCTCTGCAGTACCTGGCGCACGGGATTTTCCACCGGGCTTCCGTCCTCCTCATTAAGCAGGTGAAGCACTCTATTAATATCCATATTACGTGCTTCTGCTTCGGTCCATCCCGTCATATTTTCAGCAACAGGATTGATATACCGGATATTGCCGGATATATCTGTTGTAATCACTCCGTCATCCACGCTCTGCAGTGTTATCCGGAACTCCTCTTCTGCCGAGTACAACCTCTGATACAGTTTTTTCTGGCGCAGATTATATATATAAGAAAGAAAGATATTAACCAGCAGCAGGAGCAGAATGGATACTGTACTGATAAGTATGGTTCTTACCCGCAGTCCCTCAAACAATTCACTGGTATCAACCTTGCAGACAAGCACCCAGGATGTCCCGGATATTTCCGTTACGTATGCTATTACATCCTGTCCCCGGTAATCAACTGCTTCCAGTATACCTGTGTATCCCCGTAAAGCCCGGACTACCGCAGTCGTGGTATCATTCATCGAATACAATGTTGTCAGCGGCCGGATTGCTTTATGACGCAGCTGGCTCAGCACAATTACGGAGTCGCCATTCCGCTTGGCAAGGTATGTTTCCGAAGTTGCACTCTGAATCGGCCAGCGCCGCAGGGAGGGGTATATATATTCGTAGGGGTCAATCCGTATCAAAACAAATCCGAGTATCTCTCCGGATTTACGGATCAAGGGGGCAACAATATCGTATTTTATGGTATTGTCATCCCCGCCAAAGTAAAAATCTGTAAATACAATTCCGGATTCGGCACGTGCCCGCAAAATACTTTGACGAACCTGGGCATCATTTAACACAGTATCTTCCCCAACGGATACTATGGGTTTCATTTTAGCATCCAGCAGCAGTATACTTTTATATCCGTATTCTGCCGTAGTAAGGGAGAGCCGTTCGGTAAGGATGGTTTTCGTTGCGGAATTCCCCCCGCCCGTTGATATTTCCATAAATGCACGCTGTATCAATCCACCCTTGGAAAGTATCGTGACATCCGCCTTCCGTTCTTCCCGCCAGCGGATGAGCTGCCCCTTTTTCAGCTCGGCAATAGATTGCAGTTCATTGGTTTTAGCCTGAATAAGGTTAGTGCGCGTAGCATTATAATAGTAGTAGCCCCCCGCTAATATTATGAGAGACAACACCCCCCCGAGGATGAAAAACTGCTTTTTGCCGTTCAGTTCTGTGCCTTAGTATTTTTTTAGTTTTCAACAATAGCCGAAATACTACTGCGTCCGCAAAATTAGTTTATTCACAGAAAATAACCTAACAAAAGGGCACTTTTTTTTCTCTTTTTGTCCCCAATTTCCCTCAAAATTCCTGTTATTCAGGATAAATTTGCCAGGTCTTTGAGCAAAGTCGAACCGGGATCGGTAAGCAAGTCGAACCGGGGTCGGTGAGCGGAGTCGAACCGGGTCGGTGAGCGGAGTCGAACCAGGTCGGTGAGCGGAGTCGAACCAGGTCGGTGA
>CAYYJL010000047.1:0-10716 GCA_964472245.1 uncultured Ignavibacteriaceae bacterium
CTGATTGAAGCAATTAAAAAAGGAGACTCCGCATTAAAATCACCTTTTATAATTCTGATGGATAAACCGGAACAGGATATCGCCTCTAAATATACAAAGCTTGGTGTGCACACGGTTCTGCAAAAACCTTTTGAAACAGATCAGTTGCTGCGCGCAGTCCGTTCGGTGCTTGCCTGATGTCCGGTACTCCTGAAGTAAATGATCAGAATGTATGGTATGCTTTTTATACCAAACCGAAATCGGAGTTCAAAGCAGAAGCACGCCTGCAGGCAGATGGTTTTGAAACCTATCTGGCGTCAGTGCGCAAAGTAAAAAAGTGGAGTGACCGGAACAAAGTTATTTATGAACTTGTGCTGCCGGGATATATATTTGTACGCACCACGCCGCGGCTCAGGGAGTCGGTACTCCAAAACCCATTGATGGTCCGCTGCCTGTATGAGCACGGCCGTCCGGCAGTGATCCCCGGCTGGGAAATTGACAACCTTAAAGAGTTTCTCAGTCATGATACTAAGTACCGTGTACTGAACAGTTTTGTTAAAGGCACAAAAGTCCGAATTCGTGAGGGTGCATTTAAGGATGTTGTCGGGATTGTCCTGGATGACACAGATCAAAGATCATTTGCAGTTGCAATTGAATTGTTAAACAGAACTATTATTACACACTTTCCGGATGGGAGTGTGTTTGAAATTGTTAAATCTTCAACCTAACATAATCACAGGAGCTGATATGAAAAGAAACTTCCTCTATATATTTCTGCTGCTAACCGGGTTTCTCATGGCACAAAGTGCAGAAGAACTTATTGCACAGGCAGATCAACTCACCGTAAAAGAATTTAAAAACGATCAGGCACTTGAAAAACTTCAGGCAGCCGATAAACTTTCCCCCAATAATTGGGAAATATACTGGCGCATGAGCCGCTCATATGTGGATATTGGTGAGCATCTCCCTTCCGGGACCGAAACTCAAAAGAATGCACAGTTGGCAAAATATCAGTCCGCGTTTGATTATGCAGATAAAGCAGTTAAACTTGCCCCGGATAAATCAATCACCTATTTACGCCGTGCTATAGCTAACGGACGTATCGCACTTTTCAAAGGTGTTTGGGATGCACTCGGTTTGGTTAAAGATGTAAAAGCTGATCTGGAAAAAGCAATTAAACTTGGCAACGGCGGTAATGAAGTGCAGGCATCAGCACACTATGTGCTGGGCAGAACTCATACCAAAGTATGTGAAAAATCATATCTTGTCCGCCTCCCCTTAGGGCTCGGCTGGGGTGATATTGATGTAGCCATCAGCGAAATTAAAAAGGCGATTGAGCTGCGCCCTAATTTCAGAATGTTTTACTATGACCTGGCTAAAGCTTACATTGCCGATGATAATTATAAGTCAGCACGTGAAGCTCTTGCAAAAATACCGGGCATCCCTGTCATTGATGAGGATGATGAAAAACTGGCGGCTGATGCTAAAAAACTTGCAGATGAAATAAAAAATAAATAATCTCAGTTATATATATGCTGTTTAGTGAAGAATTTTTACAACGCCTCGGCAAAGCCCAAAAGATAACATTTTTTACGGGTGCGGGAATGTCAGCCGAAAGCGGAATCCCCACTTTCCGCGGAAACAACGGCATCTGGCAAAAATTCAAACCGGAAGAACTTGCTAACTTCCGTGCTTTTGTCCGCTCTCCTGAAATGGTGTGGGAGTGGTATCAGCACAGAAGGCAGATTATCACTGAGTGTAAACCGAATCCGGGCCACATTGCCATTAAACAGTTTGAAGAAAGATATATAGTAACCGTAATCACCCAGAATATTGATGATTTACATAACCGTGCGGGCTCCAAACGTGTCTTGGAGCTGCACGGCAATATTATGAAAAACTACTGCATCGAATGCAAAAAGCGTTATGATTCTCACGTGGAACTCTCCGCCAATAAAATACCGCAATGTATCTGCGGCGGACTCATCCGCCCCGATGTTGTATGGTTTGGTGAAAACCTTCCCGAGGGGCTTTTTGAAAAATCAGAAGAGGCAGTCTCCACTTCCGATATAGTTTTTTCCGTGGGAACTTCCTCGGTTGTATATCCGGCTGCATCACTTCCTTTTACTGCTCTTCGTACAGGCGCTTACCTGGTGGAAATTAATCCGGAACATACAGAACTGACCCGCCATGCACATTTGTTTATTCCCGGTAAAGCGGGTGTCATCCTTCCGGAACTTGTACAGGCATTACAACCGGCTTCATGAAAAAACAGAAAACTAAATTTGTCTGCACCTCCTGCGGTTATGAATCGCTCCGGTGGCTTGGCAAATGCCCGGAGTGTTCCACCTGGAACTCCATGCAGGAAGAGGTTGTCGAAGAAAATAAGACACATAAAAAATCTGCCGTCCTTAAAGCTCCCTCCGTATATACCTTTGCCGATATATCCGCAGACGAAACCGAGCGTCACAAAACAGGTCTGGAAGAGTTTGACCGCGTCCTCGGAGGCGGCCTGGTACCGGGTTCGGTGGTACTTATCGGCGGCGATCCCGGCATCGGCAAATCCACACTTGTGCTGCAGTCTGCCGCCGGCATCGGGGCAAAAGTTTTATATATATCGGGTGAGGAATCCCTTAAGCAGATTAAGCTCCGCGCAGACCGTCTTAAAATAACTTCATCCAATATATCCCTTGCATCAGAAACAGAGCTGAATACCATACTTCATTCAGTTGCAGCGGAATCTCCTTCCGTGCTTATTGTTGACTCCATTCAAACCACTTATAATGCCGCACTGGAAAATGCGCCGGGTACCGTAACGCAGATACGGGAATGTACGGCAGTACTTCTTGATGATGCAAAAAAGAAGGGATATGCGGTTCTTCTTATCGGGCATGTAACAAAGGACGGATATATAGCCGGACCAAAACTGCTTGAACACGTGGTTGATACCGTTATCCAGTTTGAACCGGAAACAGGCGGCAATTACCGCATTCTCCGTGCTATTAAAAACAGATTCGGCAGCACCAATGAAATTGGCATTTTTGAAATGACCGGAGCAGGTCTCCGGGAAATCAGCAACCCAAGTGAAATATTTTTGTCTGAAAAAATTGGAGAGGTATCCGGCTCGGTAGTCACAGCTGCTGTAGAAGGTACCCGGCCAATCCTCATCGAAGTTCAGGCACTTGTTACTCCCTCCAACTTTGGCAACCCCCAGAGAATCAGTACCGGTTTTGACCAAAGGCGTCTTTCCATTTTGCTCGCTGTTTTGGAGCGCCGTGCAGGTGTTCGGGTATCCTCGCATAATGTATTTCTTAAAATAGCAGGCGGTGTTACCATAGACGAACCCGCTGTTGATCTTGCTGTGTGCTGTGCAGTCTGGTCCAGCATTGTGGATAAGGCAGTTCCTTCCGGCATCCTCCTGCTTGGTGAAGTAGGACTCGGCGGGGAAATACGCGGCATCAACCATCATGATAAAAGAATTGCAGAGGCAGAGAAGATGGGATATACCAAAATTCTCCTCCCGGAAAAAAATGCCCGCAACGTTTCTGCATCAGCAGAGGTATTTCCTGTCGAATCTTTGGTAGAGGTTATTGGCCTTTTAAGCAGTCATTAAAAGAGTTGAGACTCCGGAAATCGGGGTGCAAAAGAGCGGTACCACGTTTTTTACTTTAATTTTAGCCCCCATACTGCATTTTTTATGTTGATTTTTTGATATTTTTGGCTTACCGTACTTGATTTTCGCTAATTTAGTTGTAAATTTGGACGCGGGATTCATAAAACCGCTGTTTAATTAATATTTTTGGTTCTTTTTTCGAGGTTCTTTGTGGCTCTTAAAATTTTTGTCGGTAACCTATCTTGGTCGATTAATGATGACTCTCTGAGATCAACATTTGAGCCTTTTGGTAAAGTTGTGTCTGCACGTATTGTAAAAGATCGTGAAACCAATAAATCAAGAGGATTCGGATTTGTTGAAATGGAAGACAGCGCTGAAGCTAATAAAGCTATGGAAGCGTTGAATGGTTCAGATTTAAACGGACGGAAGATTATCGTTAACGAAGCGAAAGCTCGTTAAATTTTAACCGGGGGGTGTACTCTTTCCTGCTAGTACTTTCTTCTACAATTTGTAAGTTAAGTTACCTCAGAATTACACCCCATTATGTTTTCTGCTTCTTTTTCTTTGCTGCCGGAAATAATATATTATTAAGAATGAGTCTGTAACCGGGCGAGTTTTTATATAGATTTAAATCCGTCGGGGGATCGCCGACTGCGTGTTGGTAATCCTCAGGGTCATGCCCGCCATAAAAGGTGAACGTTCCCCTTCCAAAGTTTCCATGTAGATACTTAACCTGATTTGTACCCTGCCGCTCCCCCATGATAACAATGGAGGGTTTTATATACTCTCTTTTAAACATGGTGGTCTGCCCCATAAATCCGCGCACTACATTTGCGTGATTTTGTGTAAGCATGGTGGGGACCGGGTCATACTTTGCCGAAAACTCAAACAGTGTGAAATAATCATTCTGAAAATCACCAACCTCCGCCGGCTGCACATCTATTGAACTGTATTCATAGATATATGGGTTCTGCTCCAGGTTAAAATTTTCAAAGGCGAGCGTATTCCCGAAATCCATTTTTGCCTGCGCCTGCGGGTCTGCAGCATCCCCGTCAAACATCCGTTCGCAGATATCTGTGTTATGGGCTGCCAGTGATATATCATACGAGTCCGTGGCTGAACACATGGCAAACATGAAACCGCCTTCCCCGATAAACCGTTTCATCTCATTGGAAACAGCAAGCATCATGGCGGATACCTTTTTATAGCCAAGTTTTTTCGCCTCATTTTCATACCGGATTTGCTGTTCTATATACCAGGGCGCATTGCTGAAGCTCGCATAAAATTTGCCGTATTGCCCTGTAAAATCTTCATGATGAAGATGCAGCCAGTCATACTTGGATAAATCCCCCCGGAGTATTTCTTCATTCCACACTTTGTCGTATGGAATTTTGGCATACTCAAGCGCAAGGGTAACCGCATCATCCCAGGGCGCAAAGCCCGGCGGCACATACACCGCTATTTTGGGAGCTTTCTCCAATCGGATAAGTTCCATATTTTCATCCTCACTCTGTACCAAGGAGTATATATCTATAGTCCTCGTACCGGAGATGACTTCAAAACCAACCCCTTCAACCAATGCATCGGTCTCAATCTGCTTGGTGTAATCCAGCAAAAATGAGCCGCCGCGGTAGTTCAGCAGCCAATCGGCTTTTATGCCTTTATCAATTGCCCGGTATGTTACGCCATAGGCACGGAGATGGTTTGGCTGGCCCAAATCCATGGGAATCAGGATTTTGTCCTGACTCCGCATGTATCCGGCTTGTAAAAGGAGGAGAGTAAACAGTAGTATATATTTCATAGATTTGCCGGAAATACCGCCCGGGATAACTTTCTGCAAAAATCAGAAAAAATCAGGCGGATTGCTTCTCGCCATCTATATATATCGGTTCGGCACTGTCTTCCACCACTTCGCGGGTTATGATGCATTTGCCTGCTGAGTCCTTACCCGGCAGATCAAACATAATATCAATCATAAACTCTTCCACGATGGAACGGAGTGCCCTTGCACCCGTCTTACGCTTAATGGCTTTTTTAACCATTGCATCAATGGCAAACGGGTCAAATTCCAGTTCGACACCTTCATACGCAAACAGTTTTTTGTACTGCTTTAAGATTGCGTTCTTCGGCTTAAGCAGAATATTCTTGAGCGCATCTTCACTCAGGGAGTGCAGCGGGGCAAGTACCGGCAGACGGCCGATAAGCTCCGGTATTAACCCGAACCTCAGCAAGTCATCCGGTGTTGCAAGCAGCAAAAGTTCATCATCGCTTAAGTGATGTTTATCATTTATATCAGCACCAAAACCGTATTTACTTTTGTTCAGCCGGTTAGCAATAATTTTTTCAACACCTTCAAAAGCACCGCCTACAATGAATAATATATTCTTTGTATTAACATTGATGAGATTCTGCTCCGGATGTTTTCTTCCGCCTTTAGGCGGCACGCCGGCTATGGTTCCTTCAAGTATTTTAAGCAATGCCTGCTGAACACCTTCACCGGATACATCCCGGGTAATTGATGTGCCCTCGCTTTTGCGCGCAATTTTATCAATTTCGTCAATATATACGATGCCTTTTTGTGCACGCTCAAGATTGTAATCCGCCGCCTGAAGCAAATGCACCAAAACGGTTTCCACATCGTCACCTACATAACCGGCCTCCGTAATGGTGGTAGCATCGGCTATGGCAAACGGCACATCCAGAATGCGGGAGAGTGTCTGCGCCAGCAAGGTTTTACCAACCCCGGTTGGTCCGAGTAAAAGAATATTACTCTTTTCTATTTCAACATCATCCAGCTCAAAAAACGGATCTTCAGAATTTACCCGCTTGTAGTGATTATACACCGCAACCGATAAAATCCGCTTGGCACGGTCCTGCCCGATAACAAACTGATCAAGAATTTCCTTTATCCCCTTGGGGGTAAGTTTCTTGGTGTCTTTTTTAATTTTTGGCGTATTGTAAGCTGCTATATTGCTCTTAAGTATATCCACACTGCTGGTGACGCAAATATCACAGATGTAAACATCCGGACCTGCTATTAAGCTGGTAACTTCACCGGCACTTCTGCCGCAGAATGAACATTTATACGGCTTACCGCCCTGTTTCTTTCCCATAACTAACTGCTCTTATTTCTTAACAAAACTACTTTTTCTCGGACTTCTTCAATTAAAATTGACTTAGGAAATTTACTAAGAAAATCCTCATAAACCGAATAAGCCCGCTTGGTATCATGCAGCCCGTACTCATAGATATGAGCCAGGCAGTACTGCAGCTTATCTGCCACAATACTCTTCTCTTTTTGTACCACGGAATCAATATATCCCGCAGCTGTAACAAAATCACCATTATAAATTCTGATGGCGGCAACCCTGTATTGTGCAAGATTCTTCAGGAAAAACGGCGCTGCCTGCTTTGCGGATAAATCAAGATACAACTCCAGCGCAGCGGGATAATTTTTCCGCCTGGTCTCAAGTTCAGCTTTTGCAAAGGTTAACAGTGAAACCGAATCCTTCATTGAGCCATTAATTGCCATGGATAACTCCAGCGCATCGTTAGCCCGGTTATCTTTGCTGCTACCCGTTATCAGCGTGAGCAGCTCTCCGGCTCTGCTGAAATTCCCTTTATAAAACTCCAGTTGTGCCAGTTCCAGACGGAACATATTCAATTCCTGCTCCGATTTATTTGCTCCGTTTGCGGAGCCCAGTGCCGTATTATATGCCGCGTCAATTTCACCCAGTACAAGATGTGCCTCAATCTTCCCGCGGAATGCTTCTGAGCTGCCGATATACATTGGAAAATCTTTGGTGACCTTGTTAAAATATTCCAGCCCCGTTCTGCTTTCCCCCAGGAACAGATACAAATATCCTGTCCGTATCCTGGCATCAATGGCTGTTTCAGAGTAGGGGTAGAGCGCAACAATCTCCTCATACATACCGATAATTTTCCTGTACCGCTCAGCAGCTGACGCCGGCAGAACAGAAAGCGGCATCCATTTAAGGGAATCAGCTTTGGTATCGGTATATACGCTTCCCTCGAGCGACCTAACATAGGAAATCTTCCATTGCGGTATTGCCGCCGAACGGGGATAATTTTCTATCAAATAAGAAAATACCTTGGCAGATACGGAAAAATTGTTGTCGTAATATATACGATTCCCGAACTGGCTGATTTCCTGCCCTTCCCGGTTCCCCTGTTTATCAAGCTCTTTATATAATCCGAATGCAGATTCAAAATCTGCCGCCTCAGTGTAGAGTTCCGCCAGCAGTTTGGTGAGCTCTGCACTCCCTTTATAACCGGCATTTTTAATCACATCCATGGTTGCAGGCAGTGCATCAGGTTTTCTTATGTATGTCAGAACCCTTGCCTGTACAGCATTGTATTGTTCCGGTGCAGCTTTTAAGAGTGCGATGTACTCCTCAGCCGCTTTCCTGTACTGCATGGTGATAGCATACAGATATCCCAAATCAAACGCAAAAAGTTTAATATTCCCAGTTGCAGATTTGCCTGCAAGCAACAGTTTTATGGCAAATTCAAAATCCCTGAGCTCTATCGCATAGCTTGAAAAAATTTTGTACGGTGTCGGGTCAGACGGATTCTTATTTATATACGCACCCCACAAAGAATCGGCTGAGTGCTCCCTTCCTGCCGCATAATACGTCTTGCCAAGAAGGCCGATAATGGTAAAATCTGCCGGCATCAGCTTAAGGGAATTTTCCAGCATCCGCTCTGAGTTATCAAACTCTTTGAGCTGTATATACACCCGGTTGAGGGACTGTATAAACATGATGTTCCCCGGCTGCTTGGCGTAAACCTCTTCATACATGCTTTTTGCGCGGATAAAATCCCCCGCCTGTTCATAGCTCTGAGCAAGCATATAACGGTTCTGCAGGTCATCCGGATGAAGCTGTATAATGAAAAGCAGCAGGAACATACCTGCTGTTCTTAAATATCCGCCTTGTAGGGGAATGTGTCTGAAAATCGTGTTCAAAATTCCGTGTGAATTGTTAATAACTTAATATTCAGTCTGCTGATAGAACGGAACATTTTCTCTGTCTCTTTGGACGTTTAATTCCGCAGGAAGATTCACGGTACAGGAATCTTCCCTCAATCCTGATTACCTATTTATTAAAAAATAGCTTAAGAGAATAGAGAAAAAGAAATACCGCAAAAAATCTTTTTACCATTACCTCAGGCAGCTCATTTGCAATTTTGGAAGAAAAATAACTGCCCGCAACAAAGGTAATACACATGATAAGAGCAGCTTTAATATCCATATTGCCTGCCTTATAGTAGTTGATTACCGCCAAAACTCCAATCGGCGGGAGCAGCAGTGCAAGCGAAGTGCCCTGTGCCATTTTCTGAGAAAACCCTAAAATCATCACCAAACCGGGAATGATGAGTATTCCTCCGCCAATCCCCAATAGTCCGCTGACAGCCCCGGCAGCCAACCCTATCAAAAGTAGTATGAATATTTGATAAAAATCCATATTTTTCTCCGTGAAGTCAAATGTTAATTTTTTGCCCTTAATTTTCTAAAAGTGTTGAATTTTTCCCTAATTTGAGAAAGGAACACAGTTTTTCGGGCTTGAAAATTTTAGATTCGAAAGATACGGGAATAGTAACTCAAATGATAATTGGAATTGGTTCAATAATTGCTTTAAACTCAGTAAGATTTTTAACTTCCTTATTGGAGATCAAAAAAACATGAAAAAACTACTACTTTTTATTTTAATTAGTCTGACCGGTACGGTCTTCTCACAAAATTTCTATCTCGGAACAGGGGATGAATCTAGTGTTGGAATTGGTGCCTGCGCTGCCTGCCATAAAACAGGCGGTTCTGCCACACCGGTTTACAATCAGTGGAAACAAACCCGCCATGCTAAGGCAATGGACTCCCTTATTACCACCACAGGTTTTGGATACAATTGCTTAAAATGCCACAACACCGGCTGGGATGCTGCCAACACCAACTACGGCGCTGATGAGTATGTTACACAAAACAGCGGCTCAACCCCGGATTATACTATCACAGATGCAACAAACTTTAACCGTGTAAAAAATGTTGGCTGCGAATCCTGCCACGGACCTCTTGGCACCTCCGCAAGAATGCTCAGCGGCGACCACTGGGGATTTGGAACCACCAACAAAAAGAACTATTCTTCTGACCTGTGCGGAACCTGCCATCAGGGCACCCATCATCCATATAAGGAAGAGTGGTCATCCTCTGCACATGCAACCTCAGCTCAGCAGGCATTTATTACCGGCAATAAATCATGCGTTAAGTGCCACGTTGCACAGAACTTTATCGCTTATGCTAACAACCCAACCGGATATGTTGATACCATCCTGGTGACCGGTGCTGATATTCAGCCAATAACTTGCGTTACCTGCCACGACCCTCACGGTTCAACAAACCCCGGCAGTCTGCGTTTCCCAACCGGCGGTGGATCTTCCATCTGCGATAAATGCCACACCGTTGGAACAGAACAAGTTGATATCAATGCAACCCCGCATCATACCACTTCAGAAGTGCTGAGCGGAACAGCTAACTTCGGCTTCCAGTATCCCGGACAGACCTATACAAATTCAGTTCATACCTTTGCAGTAACAGAGCGCTGCGTAACCTGCCATGTTCACCGCGAACCATTCTCCGGCACAACTGCAGCAAAAACAGGTCATACATTTGAGCCAAGTACAAAAGCATGCGTAACCTGCCATGCTGATTATTATTCAGTTGTTGATACATCCAACCACGCAAAGAGATTCGATTATCGAGGAACTCAAAGCAAGACAGATTCTCTGATCAATGTTCTTCAGGGCAAACTGAATGCTGCAAGCTCTGCTGATTCATTGACTGATGCTTTCAAACAAGCAAAATACAATCTGCTCTCAGTACAGGCAGAAGGCAGCCGTGGTATTCACAATACACAGTTAGTACAAAAACTACTCCGTGATGCTATTGCAAACTTCACCCCGACGGACATTAAAGCCGAAACCGGAACTCCGGCTGAGTTCACCCTGAGCCAGAACTTCCCGAATCCGTTTAACCCGTCCACGGAAATAAAGTTTGCCGTACCTTCAAAAGCTGTAGTTAAAATCTCAGTCTACGATGCAATCGGCAACCT
>CAYYJL010000048.1:0-3274 GCA_964472245.1 uncultured Ignavibacteriaceae bacterium
CAGCAGAATTAACTCAAATTACGTCAGCAGGGCGTTTGGTGAAGGCGGGCTTGCAAAATTGTTCCTCGGCAGTTCGTGGAAACCTGTCGGCGGTTTTTCCGTCGGAGCGGCGATGAATTACTACTTCGGGAAACTGAGTTTTAATAATTCGCTTACCTTTGATGACGGTGTCTCCTCTACGGCAAGTTTCACTAAATCGTACCGGATGAAAGGTGTCGGATTTGATTTAGGACTGATTACTCCGGAACTTTCTGCGATTCCGGGAGTAAAAGAAGTAGTGAGAAGTGTATCAGCAGGTATAACAATGAACTTTTTTAACGATTTCACCAGTGACTCCCTCTACTCGGGAGGTAACAGTATTGTTATTGATACTTTACATTACGGTGCCGGCTCTGTAACGGTTCCGTTCCGTCTCGGGTTTGGTCTTAGTATTTCGGTGAATGAACGTACTGATGTTTTTGCTGATTTTTCTTCACAGGCGTGGACCTCTTATAGATATAACGGGTTCCAGCGGGCTGATTTACAGGATATGTACCGTTTTGGTGCTGCAATAGAACACCGCGAAAGAGACAGAGACAGAAATTTTGATGCATATATATACCGCGGCGGTGTATATTACGAGAAAACTCCATACTATATAAACGGAACACAGATTTCAGAAATCGGAGTTTCGGCAGGAATGTCGTTCAGCTTAACACCGGAAAGTTACTTTGATGCTGCGTTGCAGTTTATCTCAAGAGGCAGCAAAGATAACGGGTTGATCCGGGAAAATATTGTCCGGCTGAATGTGGGTATGAGTCTCGGTGAACTATGGTTTTTACAACAGGAAAGGTAATAACAATGAAAAGATTTATGTTATTCATAATGTTTCTGATGGCTGGTGCACTTTCAGTTTTGCAGCCCTCAGGCAAGGATTTTAATTCGGGTTCGGTTCTTAATGACAGTATCCAGATCATTACAAAGTACAGCTTGTTCAGTGAATATCACAAGAACAAAGATTATGAAAGTGCCTACCCATATGGTTGGGAAGTGCTGAAAGTAGAACCCAATAAATTTGCTAAGTGGATATATTATAAAATGGAAGACATTACCTGGTTTTTCCATGATTCAACCGACTATCCTGAAGCAAAAAAGAAAGCTGTGGCTGACACTACCCGGTACCTTTATGACATGGCTATGAAATATTATCCGGAACGTCAGGCATATTTTCAGCTGAAAAAAGCGTATATAACAGAGTTCTGGCTGAAGGTTGCACCGGAACTGGCTGCAAAAGAATATGAAAAGGCAATTGCACTGGATTCAAGTGTGGCTATATATTACTATAACCGTCTGGGGCAGTTATATAAAACGCTTGCACAGGATAATCCTGAGTACAAAACCACCGCAATTGATTTCTTTACTTTCCTGAGTGATAAGGAACCAAATAATCCGCAGTGGAATCAGGAACTTGAAGGTTTGGTAGAAAGCATTGACGAACTGGTTGCCCTCGCAAAAAAAGCGTGGGATCTTGAACCGGAAAATCTTGCCAAGGCATGGAAATATACATCTCTCTGCCTTAAATCCGGTAAACAGACCGAAGCAATTGAAGCACTTGAGAAAATGGTAGTTGCTGCACCTACAACTATTAATTACTGGAATCAGCTTTCATCTTTATATTTTAAGACTGACCAGCTTGATAAAGCCATTGATGCGTATAAAAAATTAGTCGAACTGGAACCAAATACCAAAGAACACTATCTGAATCTTGGAATAGCCCTTAAAGATAAAGGACAGCTTTCTGCAGCACGGACTCAGTTTATAAAAGCATCCGAAGTTGGCAACAACTGGGGACTGCCGATATTCTACGAAGGTCTTCTCTATGAAACTGCTGCACGTAACTGCGGATTTGAATTCATGGATAAGTGTGTATATCAGCTTGCAGTTGATACTTACCGCCGTGCATATGCAATGGATGCATCTACCTTCCAGGCAAAAGAGCGTATGGCTGCACTCGGTTCATCTGTGCCGCAGAAGGAAGATTACTTTTTCAGAAAATATAAATCCGGACAGAGAATTGAAATATCCGGAAATTGTTATGGATGGATTGGCAAATCCATCGTAGTACCGTAACGGATTAAAGGAAAGCCATGGTTACGCACATTAAAAAAGATGCCGAAATATATAAAGTATTAGAACTTGAAACCGGCAGACTTCAGTCAAATTTAGAACTTATTGCATCTGAAAATTTTGTGAGTCCGGCAGTGCTTGAAGCTGCCGGCTCCATACTTACAAATAAGTATGCGGAAGGATATCCCGGCAAGAGATATTACGGCGGATGCGAATTTGTTGATATGGCTGAGGATATTGCCCGGGAACGGCTTAAGAAAATATATTCAGCAGAATATGTAAATGTGCAGCCCCACAGCGGAAGCCAGGCGAATATGGCTGTGTTCATGACCCTTTTAAAACCCGGGGATTCCTTTCTGGGGCTTAGTCTTGCACACGGAGGTCACTTAACACACGGCTCTCCCGTTAATTTTTCCGGTCAGTTGTATAACGCCACCGGATATACATTATCAAAAGAGACCGGGCTTTTGGATTATGTTCAGATTGAAGAACTTGCAACAAAGGGGAAACCGAAGATGATTATTGCCGGGGGAAGTGCTTACTCACGTGACTGGGATTATGCGCAGCTGAGAAACATTGCTGATTCAGTAGGTGCATTCCTGGTTTGCGATATGGCTCACCCAGCTGGCTTAATAGCCACGGGACTTCTTAACAGCCCTGTTCCGCACTGTCATATTGTTACTTCCACGACCCATAAAACATTACGTGGACCTAGAGGCGGCGTAATTCTGATGGGTAAAGATTTTGAAAATCCATTTGGCATTAAAACTCCAAAAGGAGACCGGGTAAAGATGATGTCAGAACTGCTTGACTCAGCGGTTATGCCGGGCATTCAGGGCGGCCCGCTTATGCACATTATTATGGCAAAGGCAGTTGCTTTCGGAGAAGTGCTCGACCCATCATTTGCAGTATATACAAAACAAGTGGTGAAAAATGCAAAACACCTTGCAGATGCACTCACCGGACTCGGATACTCAATCGTTTCTGGCGGTACGGATAATCATTTGATGCTGATTGACCTGAGCAGCAAATCCGTCACCGGTAAACAAGCCGAAAATGCTCTTGGCGAAGCTGGTATTACCGTAAACAAGAATATGGTGCCGTTTGATACGCGGAGCCCGTTTGTAACAAGCGGAATCCGTATCGGGACCCCTGCCGTTACCACCAG
>CAYYJL010000048.1:3284-10703 GCA_964472245.1 uncultured Ignavibacteriaceae bacterium
GAATCTGATATGGAAAGTATTGCCGAGTATATAAACCGGGCAGTTTTGTCACATGACAACCCATCGGCTTTGAAGCAAATAAAATCTGATGTAGCCGGTTTCTGCGGAAAGTTTCCACTCTACTCTGATTATTTAAAGTAATGTGGCACCCTTAGATCAGCCGTTTGAAGAACAGCCATCCTCTGACTCGTCAGATGTTGAAATGACTTTTATGGAGCACCTTGAGGAGCTCCGCAAAAGAGTTATATATATACTTGCCGGGGTGATTCCCGGGGCAATACTTGTTATCTTTTTTGATCAGATGCTGATTGAAGATTTTCTCCTGAAACCCGCCACAGTTGCAAATATCAAGCTTCAGAATTTAGAACCCTTTGGGCAGATTTTTCTCTATTTTCAGGTTTGGTTCATCGGCGGTATCATCATCAGCATACCCAATGTTTTTTATCAGTTATGGCAGTTTATCTCGCCGGCATTAAGAGAGAGTGAAAAGAAATATGTAACACTTGTTGTTACAGCGTCAACGCTTTGTTTTTTGAGCGGGGTTGTGTTTGCTTATTATTTAATGCTGCCGCTTACCCTTAATTTTGCTGCTACGTTTGGAACGGACATCATTAAGAATGAATTTGCAATTGATAATTATATGTCCATCCTTTTCAGTGTGCTGCTTGGTGCGGGGCTGATATTTGAGCTTCCCGTTCTTTCATTTATACTATCAAGATTGGGAATTTTAACTCCTGATTTTATGAGAAAATTCCGCAGGCATTCATTGGTGGCAATCATGGTTCTGGCTGCATTTTTATCTCCGGGTACTGATCCTGTCGGGCAGATAATGCTCGCCATTCCGCTTGTTATACTCTATGAATTAAGTATTATTGTTTCTAAATTTTCCCAGAAGAAGTCTTGACGAATACAAAATTATCACAGATCAGCAAACCTATCACCGAAGAGCTTGAGGTTTTTAACGGGCTCTTTAAGAATTCTATGCGGAGCAAAACTCCATTGGTGGATTTGGTTGCCCGGTATGTGCTGAAGCAGAAAGGGAAAAAAATACGTCCGCTGCTTGTAATTCTGGCAGCAAAAACAAAAGCCGGTGTCAGTGAAAGAACCTATCATGGCGCAATATTGGTCGAGTTGCTGCATACAGCCACACTGGTACATGATGATGTTGTGGATAATGCAGATCAGAGGAGGGGATTACCATCCATCAATGCTATATGGAAAAATAAAGTCGGCGTATTGATGGGGGATTATCTTCTTTCCAAAGGTTTGATGATTGCGGTAAAAAATAAAGACTTTGATTTTCTGGAAGTTATAACCGATACGGTGAGAAGAATGTCAGAGGGGGAATTGCTGCAAATTCAGAAAACCCGTAAACTGGATATAGACGAAGAGACCTACTTTAAGGTAATCTCTGATAAAACTGCGTCACTACTGGAAACCTGCTGCGAAATAGGCGCTATGAGTGCTGGGGCAAATGAAGATGAACGCCTGGCAATGAAGAGATTCGGGGAATATCTCGGTATTTCTTTTCAAATTCGGGATGATATACTCGACTATGAGGGAACATCCAAGATATTCGGCAAGCCAATCGGAGGCGACATAAAAGAAAAGAAAATTACGCTGCCTCTTATATATGCGTTAAAGAATGTTTCCAAATCGGAAGCAAATGCCATCCGAAAGCTTGTTAAATCAGGAGGTAAAAAAGATGCGGTACAAAAAGTAATTGATTTTGTCCATGAACAAAAGGGGATTGAGTATGCCGAGAATGCAGCTGAGGAGTATGCAGCTAAAGCAAAGGAGTGCCTTACTATCTTTCCCGATTCTGATTCAAAAAAAGCTTTACTTACCCTGGTTGACTTTGTAATCAACCGGAAGACTTAAACCTATTTTGCTTCCCGAAAGTTAAAACCTTTCAGGGGATTCCGGAGAGTTAAAACCGGACATGATGCCTTTCTGATAACTTTTTCAGAAGTCCCTCCAAATAGGAGATGTTCCATTCCTGTTCTTCCATGAGAAGAAATAATAATCAAATCACAATTGTGAGATTTCGCCAAGTCAACAATTTCCAAATACGGTTTCCCTGCACGGACTTCTACTGAAATATTAAGAGTGTCTCTGTACGGCTGCACAAGTTTTTCCAGTTCTTCATTTGCCTTTTGAGTCACTTCAATTTCGTAGGGGGGCAGGGGAATTTGCCCGACGGTCAGGTCAGGGGGATAGATCATCGGTTCAAGTATATATGGGACAATCAGTTCCGAGCCGAAAACTGTTCCGAATTCCACTGCATACTTAAGTGCAGCAATGGAAAAATCGGAAAAATCCACGGGTACAAGAATCTTAGTTATTTTCATTTTTAGACTCCTTGAATGAATTAAACTCATCAATCAGGGATACATATTCATCATTTTGATTGCGTAAACGTAATGCGATTATTTTGGATATACCGGTTAAAATGGTAACACCGCTTTTGGGGTACTTATGAATAAACTCGTCCAGATCCGGCTTAAAAATTATCGAAAGTTTAGTATCCACCTTTGCTCTTGCCGAAGCAGACCGCAGGTCACCGTCAATCATGGCAAGTTCACCAAAAAAATCTCCTGAAGAAAACGACGCGATGGTAATTTGTTCGCCGTTTTCTAAAGCATATTCAATATCCACTGCACCTTCCCGGATTACATACAAAGCAATGCCCGGGTCACCCTGCAGGAATATATATTCACCGGCAAGATACTGCCTGTTATGTATAATCTTGATAAGCTCAGGCAGCTGGCTTTTTTTAAGTTCCATGAACGGCGGAATTTCTTTCAGGATTTTGATTAAATCAGATTCTAATGGTTTGGACTTAAAGACGTTTGCCCAGAATGAGCTTTCCGCCCTCATCACTTTTTCTTTATTCTGCATCTTCATTCCTAATTAAATATTTCCTTTTCTGCAACACGCCAGAGTTTTTGACAGGGGAATCTGTTCTCATACAGTGCTCTGCCAATAATGACTGAATCCACACCGATGGGGAGCAGTTTCTGCATATCCATTAATTCATCCTTATTCCGTATCCCTCCGGAATGAGTTACCTTTGCACCGGTTTCTACTGCAATAGCTTTGGATAGTTCAATGTTAGGGCCATTAAGCATACCATTTCTTTTGACGTCAGCGACAACAAACCGTTCGATTCCTTCGCTTTTTAATTGTTTGGCAAGTGAAACCGGATTAAGCCCCGTTTTAACCTGCCTTCCTTTAATAACAATTTCGTCATCCATTACATCAAGTGACACAACAATTTTCTTGGGACCAAATTTTTCAAGAATTAGCTTGAAAGCTTCATGGTTTTCAATAACGATTGTAGATACCACAACTCTGGCCACACCGAGTGAAAAAATTCTTTCTGCATCTTCAAGATTGCGGACACCTCCTGCAAACTCAACCGGAATTATAACCGATTTGCAAATTTCCTCAATGACCTTCAAATTTCTAACCGAGTGAGAAGTGAACCCGACAAAATCCACGATGTGCAGCATTTTAGCATTCTCTGCCCTCCAAATGCGCGCCATATCAACCGGGTCATTGCCATATTCGGTGCAATTAAGCTCAGGGATACCCTGTACTACTCTTACGGTTGTACCATACTTAATATCAATAGATGGTATAACTAGTAAAAAAGGCATTAGTATTTTCCGTTATTTTTAAGCACCTGACGTGCTATAATTAATTTTTGAATTTCGTTAGTGCCTTCAAAGATTTTCAGCACGCGGGCATCGCGGTAGAAACGCTCAATTGAAAGTTCAGCACTAAAGCCCATGCCTCCGTGAATCTGCAGAGCCATATCTGCAATTTCCGAAACTGCTTCTGAACAAAAAAGTTTTACAATAGCTGATTCCTCAGTTATATCTTCACCGGCATCCGCCATTGTTGCCGTGCGGTAAACCATCCCTTCCATTGCGTAAATCTTTGCGGACATTTCAGCAAGCATAAACTGTACTGCCTGAAATTTAGAGATTGTATCTCCAAATTGTTTGCGTTGTTTTGAGTATTCAGTTGATAACCTGATTAATTCCTTTGAAGCACCAAGGCACGCAGCACCTAAGCCAAGACGTCCGCTGTTTAATGTTTGCATAGCAGTTAAAAATCCTCTCCCATCAGTGCCGATAAGGTTTTCCGCAGGTACTTTTACCTCATTAAAGGTGATGCTGTTTGTGACGGAACCCTTTATACCAAGCTTCTTCTCATTCGGGCCTACCTCAACACCAGGAAAATTTTTCTCAACCACGAAACCTGAGATGCCTTTTTCTGTCCGCGCAAATACCGAAAAAACATCGGCAATTGAACCGTTTGTAATCCATACTTTAACACCGTTGAGAATCCAGTTGTCACCATTAAAAACTGCCGTGGTTTTCAGGTTGAAAGAATCAGAACCGGCCTCCGGTTCAGTTAAAGCGAAGGCAGCAATTTTTTCACCTGCACAGAGTGAGGGGAGGTACTTTTGTTTCAGCCCTTCAGAACCGGAGATAAAAATTGCGTTAGCTCCTATAGATTGGTGTGCCCCGATCATAGCAGCAGTGGACCCGCATGCCTTTGTTATCTCCTCCTGAGCGAGGCAAAACCCATACTTTCCGAAACCGCCGCCGCCATACTCCTCCGGAAAGGCGGTTCCCAGCAGGCCGGTAGCTCCAAGTTTTTTAATCAGTTCTGAGGGAATATTTTCATCCCGGTCAATTTTTGCTGCGAGCGGCCTGACTTCTTTATCAGCAAAATCTTTTGCCAATTGTCTGAGCATCAACCAGTCTTCGTTGTGAAAGTGCTTCATAGGTAAAATTATGTAAAGTTTATTTGTTAAAAATAATCAAAAAAACGTGCTAAATGGCAGATTTAATGCGTATTTTTACGACTAATTGATGATTTTTTAACATTTTTAAAAATTAATCATAATTCCCTGAAAGCGCCCAAAAGTACGCTGTATAATACAATATGCGGAAAATTAACAAATCTTCTATTGTTTCTTGACTTTTGAAAGTGAGAAAAGCATATTTGTAAGCAATTTAATGGTTTTCTTAATATTTCAGTAAAATTTGTTCCACCGGAGAAACAAAAATGACCTCTTCAACACTTAAAGTTAAATCTATGTTTGGCATTTCTGAAAAGCACACAACAACAGTATTAGCAATTCTTGGATTTACAGCACTCACCATTGTTACCGCACACATCAATATTCCAGTAAAACCGGTTCCATTTACCCTGCAGACTGTTGCTGTCGTATTAGCTGGTGCGTTTCTCGGAGCAAAAAAGGGGGCTTACAGCCAGATATTGTATCTCCTTTTGGGAGTTGCCGGGCTGCCGGTTTTTGCACCGACTGACCCTACATTAGGAATTGCTCGGCTTATCGGCCCGACCGGCGGTTATCTTCTAGCGTTTCCAATGGCAGCTTTTATTGCCGGCTTTGTTATTGAAAGATTTAAGGGTAATGCCTCTGCACTTTCCGGTATGGTTGCTGCAAACCTTTCTATTTTGATAAGCGGAGTTCTTTTCCTGGATTTATTTTATATAAAGAACATAGAGCAGTCATATATGCTCGGCGCGGGAATTTTCAGTATCTGGACTCTTGCAAAATTAGCTCTTACTTTTGCTATATATAAAGCTTTCACTAAGTAACAGACTCCGGTTCTTCAGTGGAAATTAAGAATATAATTTTTATAGTAGTGTTTCTGGGGGCTGTCGGCTTTTTTATTTTCAGCTGTCGTAAGCTTATCAGTTATTTACTGCTGGCAAAAAAAGAAAATCGTTTCGATAATCCCGGTCAGCGTCTTAAAAATGTTTTGGTTATTGCCTTTGGACAGTCAAAACTGCTGAGAGATAAAGTTGCCGGAGTATTGCATTTTCTGATCTTCTGGGGTTTTATGCTGTTTGTGACAGCTGTTATAGAAGCAGTCATACAGGGCTTTTATTCTCCGTTTACCCTTGCTTTTCTTGGACCTTTGTATGCTGCAGTTACTATAATTCAGGATATATTCGGTCTCCTGGTGATCGGTTCTGTTATATACTCACTTTACCGCAGGTTTATAGAAAAAGTCCCGCGGTTAGATGTGGGGAGCCACGGTAAATGGGATGCTGCGTTTATACTTTCACTCATCATGCTTGTCGTGCTGAGTATGTACGGGCAAAATATAACACATGTTGCAAAAGGCGGATTTGTTTTTGCTGAATACGAAATACGTCCGATCAGCAGTTTTCTTGCTTACAAGTTTTATGATCCGTTTTCCGGTTCTGCGTTTATCTCGTATGAGGTGTTTTGGTGGATACATATTCTGGTGATACTTGGTTTTGTAAATTATTTGCCGTACTCCAAACATCTGCATGTTTTGACTTCCATACCCAATGTCTATTTTTCAAAATTTGAAAATGAGCGGGGTGCATTAAAACCAATAGATCTGGAAGATGAATCGCTTGAATATTACGGCGTTGATGATTTTGAAAAGTTTTCCTGGAAACAAATATTAGACGGTTATTCCTGTACCGAATGCGGCAGGTGTACCTCCGTTTGTCCGGCGGCAAATGCAGGAAAAACGCTTTCACCAAGAAAAATTATTGTGGATATACGCAAAAGAACACTTGATAAAGCACCATTACTGGCTGCCGGTGTTTCTGAAAGCGTTGTCTATGAAAGAACACTTGTACATGATTATATATCTGACAAGGAGTTATGGCAGTGCACAACCTGCATGGCTTGTGTACAAGAATGTCCTGTAATGATTGAACATGTTGATTCAATTGTGGATATGAGACGTCATTTGGTTTTAACGGAATCGTCATTCCCCAATGAACTAAATAATGTCTTCAAAAGTCTGGAAACCAATGGTTCCCCCTGGGCGTTTAATCCTGCTGACAGGGCAGAATGGGCTGAAGGTCTGAATATTAAAACTATGGCAGAAGATCCGAATGGTGAAGTGCTTTTCTGGGTTGGATGTGCCGGTTCATTTGACAACCGTTACAAAAAGGTTTCGCAGGCCTTTGCACAGTTGATGCAGAAAGCTGAAATAGATTTCCGCATATTGGGCACTGAGGAAAAGTGTAACGGTGATACAGCAAGACGGCTTGGCAACGAGTATCTCGCTCAGATGATGATGAAGGAAAATATTGAAGTTCTGAACAGCTACGGTGTTAAGAATATAGTGACAGCATGCCCGCATTGTTATAACTCGCTGAAAAACGAGTTTAAGCAGTTTGGCGGCAATTACGAAGTCAAACATCATACTGAACTCATTTATGAGATGCTTGACAGCGGCAAGATTGAAATGAAAGAAGCTGAAGCACCTCTTAATGTTACATATCATGATTCCTGTTATATAGGCAGATATAATGATATATATGAGGAGCCGCGTGAAATTCTTGGAGCCATCCCGGGTTCTGAACTGACAGAGATGGAAAGAA
>CAYYJL010000049.1:0-10583 GCA_964472245.1 uncultured Ignavibacteriaceae bacterium
GATAACGGAACAGGTATACCTCAAGCCGTTATTGATAAAGTGTTTGAGCCGTTCTTTACCACAAAACCTACCGGAGAAGGCACCGGGTTAGGACTTTCGCTTAGTTTTGATATAATTACCCAAATACATAAGGGTAGTCTAAGCGTCAGCTCCTCAGAAGGTGAATCAACGGAATTTCTGATTAAACTGCCTGTATAGCGTTCCTGTACGTAAGGCACAAAAAATGTAGCTCGTAATTAATTATATTGAGCTATTCGTTATTAATTTTTTGCACGAAGACTGAAGAATGAACCGGTTTATACTTCTATTATTATTTCTTTTTCTCATTCCGTCTATTTATGCTCAGTCGGAAATCAAAGTAGTTGTTAAAGAGGGTGTTACCGTACGCGATATTGCTCAGCAGTATCTTAAAGACCCTGATTTATGGGAGGAAATCCTTAAAAGTAACAACTTAAAAAGCCCTGAGCAGGTAAAGCCCGGTATGACGCTCACTATACCTGTGGATGCCATTTTAAATGCCCAGAATCAGTTAAAAAAGGCACTGGATGAAATAAATACAGCTACCGAGGCAGGAGCAAAGAGTTTTGCAGCTACTCTTATTAATGCTGCTATTAATGATTACAACGAAGCCATTAGTGAAAGAAAAGCCGGAAACTGGAAAAAATGTTTTGACCTTGCCGCAAGAGCTGAAAAAAAGGCATCGGATGCCCGGAAAGAAGCGGAATCAAAAAGCAAACAACAGTCTGATGCCACCGTTGCCTATGCTAAAGGCAGCATTGAAGCCAAAAAGCCCGTAGAGCCGTTATGGAAATCTGTCCCGATTCTCTCCAAATTATTTGAAAATGACAGAATTCGGACTCTTTCAAATTCAGTCGCCGAGATATTATTCCAGGATAAAAGTAAAATAAAGCTTAGCGAAAACTCACAGCTGGTGATTCAAAAAGCACGGGTTGACTTATTAAAAAACCGTACTGAAGCGGAAGTGAAACTCGAAAAGGGAAATGCGTATGCGTTTTTATCCGGAAAATCAGCAAAAAAAGATTTTAAGGTGTCTGTACCCGGCGCAGAATCTAACATCAATTCCAAGTCATTCTTCCTTAAAAAAGAGGAAAAATCAACCAAAATCGCAAATTATGACGGTGAAATCTCTATAAATAGTAAAGGGAAATCTGTTGTCATAAAGGAAAACCAGGGCTCCACGGTTTCGGATAACGGTGGTGTGACTGACCCGAAAGATTTGATTCCGGCACCTGCACTCAGTGCACCTGCGGACAAAGAAAGATTGCTGGCAGATAGCATCCGGTTCACATGGTCTCCTTCAGCAGGAGCCAGACATTATTGGTTTGAAATTGCAAATCAAAAGGATTTCCAGAACCTGGTGTATACCTCACGCACATTAACAGCAACTTCTGTGACTGTAAAGCTGCAGGACGGTATATACTATTGGAGAGTCTCCGCTGAGGATAACGAAGGTTTCCCGGGACCATTTTCATCCCCCCGGAATTTGAACATTGAGGCAAGATCAACCTATGCCTATCTGGCGGTCTCCTCTCCTCAAAACGGTACTGTTTTTAATCAGCCGGATATAGTCATTAAAGGTTCAACTGAACCGGGTAACAGTCTTACTATTGATGGTGCTGATCTCACGGTTGATCCTTCAACCGGAAGTTTCAGCTATCCTGTAACTCTGCAAAAAGGAATCAACAAATTCGAATTACGCGCGGTTAATCCGAGCGGCGGTGAAAATTCAGTGACTCTTCAGGTTAAGTATCAAATTGATTCAATAATTTCTCTAACATTGGATCCTGGATTTGTAAGGGACAGTACTAATGCAGTTGTGGTTTCCTCGCCGGGATTTTTGTTTAAGGGAAATACGAACTCCCAGGTGGAAGTGCAGCTGCGTGCCTCCGTACAAAACTATTTCTTACGCACTTTTTCTGACGAGTTTGGCGATTTTGCATTTACCATTCAAAGATTCGGGCTTCCTGATACGTTCATTGTAAAAATCATTTCGACAGGCGGCTATTCACGTACAGATAGTTTTGCGATATATATGGACCCTGTAAAACCGGTTCTGAAGCTCAATGCAGAACCGCCGCAGTTTACCAATAGCAGAGAACTGAATCTTTCAGGAGAGATTTCTAATGTTGTGAAGCTATTGTTGAATGGCAGCGAGATTGAACATACGGATTCATCATTTTCTGCTGCGGTAGAATTAAAACCCGAGTTTAACAATATTGAGATTACGGGTGTTGCTTCCAACGGAAGAACTGTAACTTTAAACAGAAAAGTATATCTGGATTTGGACCCTCCTGTATTGGGCGGTGCAGTTGTTGTTCCAAAAAAACTTATGGCTGATGGTGTTGTAACAATCACCGTTGCTGCATCAGATATATCCGGACTGAAACGGACTGCAAAAGTTATATTTTCCATCGGAGAAAATACCTACTCGGAAATACTAAAATATAATTCTGCCCTTAAAAGCTACGAGGGTAAGATACTTGCTAAAGGGAAACCAAATACGGATATAATCCTGCTATCGGTTGTCCTTGAAGATTATTTTGGCAATTACAAAGAATACAAATTACCATGAAATTAAAAGTTTCAAATATATATTTATTCCTCTGTTTATTTTTCCTGGCAAATTCCTTCACAGGGGAATTATTTGCACAGGAATCAATCAAATTTATAACTTACGGTAACTCCTCAAGCAGTCAGGAAGGGGATGAAGATTTTAAAGAGATTTTTATCCTGAAAGTTCCTGAATCTGCAAAGAATAAATTGTTCCTCAGAATATTTGATATAGATTGCGGCGGAGCAAATGATTTCTTTGGCGGTTCTCAGTGGAACACAAAAACCACATTCTCCTTCAGCGGCGGCAATGATTCCATACCGCTGACCGGATTGGATGGGCAGACCAATACTTCAGGAGAGTTGAATTCCGGAATCCTCCTTCGTTCTGAAACTTACGGAGAATCCGGCAGATTAGATAACGATTGGACGGTATTTCATTCTTTTTTTCCTTCTGAAGGATTTTTATATGAAGGATTCTATTACTTCAGGTTATTAGTCGAGGGGAAAGAAGGCACCAATGGTAACGTTTATGACGTTTTTCTCAGTACCTCAGAAGTACAGAATATCCCCCTTACCGGTGCTAAAATATTAAATTTTGTACCAACCATCAGACTCCTTAAAAAGGATCCGGATGCCGCATTAAAGTTCACCATTCCTGCGGGTACTTCTCAGTTAGAAATTTCAGATTTTGATTCCTTTGATGCTTCCTTCAAATTGCGCACCGCACTGCGTTCCGAAGTTCCGTTAAAGTCTTCCGGGAATGGTGTATGGGCAACTAATACAGTCCCTCTGCAGTTTGAAGAAGACGGCAGGATGGCTGCATTAATCTTTGGACAAGGGGGGGAAACACCAAACGACGCTACCTTTAGAATAAAAAGTAATACCGGCGGATATATAGGTATTGAATGTCCTGTTTATCCGGCTTCGCAAAATACTATACCGGCAGTTTCATATAAATATGATTTTGTGGCTGACTGTAACTCTGTAATTTTTGATGCAACAGCTACTAAAGATGCTGAAAATCAGCAGCTTGAGTATAAGTGGCACCTTGGAGACGGCAAGATTGTCTACGGCGGCAGGGTATTACACAAATATGAGCAGCAAAAAGAGTATTCAGTGTCACTTATCGTCACTGATAACTCCGGTGCTGTATATAACAGTTCTGCGGTAAGCTTCAAAGTAAAGTTGAATGTCCCGCCGGTTGCCACACATCCGAATGATTTGCGTCTTGCACCCGGAGAGGAGTACACGTTTGATGCTTCCTCTTCTTACGATTCTGATGGAAGTATTGTTGAATATATCTGGGATTTTGGTGATGCAGTTAAAAAGGAAGGAAAGATTGTAAAGTATACTTATTCCCGTGCCGGCAAATTTAATGCAAAGTTGATGGTAAAGGATAATTCCATCAGTCCATGCAACACGGCAGTTGCTCAAATATCAGTTTGGGTTAACCTTGCACCAATTGCCTCCGCAGGGAACGATATGGCCGCATCCGTAGGGCAGCGTGTCACATTTGATGGCCGTAGCAGCAGGGACGATGATGGTTCTATAGCAGATTATCTTTGGGAGTTCGGCGATGGAACTTCTGCTTCCGGCGCCCTTGCAGCACATATATATGAAAAACCGGGTGTATATACCGCTACGCTTACTGTAACAGATGATGCCAATGCTAGCAACAGTAAAACAAAGGATAATGTTGTTGTGGTGGTTAATAATCCTCCGGTTGCAGTGCCCGGTGCAAACATGATTGCCGCAGAGAATGAACCTCTCTTTTTTGATGGTTCCAAATCATATGATCCTGATGGTCTGATTGCCGACTATATATGGGATTTTGGCGATGGCGGCTCAGCCTCCGGCGTAAAAGTAGCACATAGTTTTTCTCGTCCGGGAAGATATACGGTAAAATTAACGGTAATGGACAATTCCGGGACCAACTCAAATACTGCATCCGCAACACTAACGGTAATCATTAATTCCAGACCGGTAGCTATAGCAGGTAAGGATGAGGTGATAACCCGAAGTGAATTTCAGTTTGATGGCACTTCCTCATCAGACCCGGATGGAAAAATCATGAAATACTTTTGGGATTTCGGTGATGGTAAAACCAGTACGGAACCAGCCCCGAGGCATTATTTTGAAAAACCCGGATTATATAAAATCCGACTGCGTGTAACTGATGATACACAAACCCAGAATAACACTTCTGAATCGGAATTTGATTTAATTGTAAATGCCAAGCCGGTTGCAGATGCAGGTCCGGATTTATTGGGTGCACCCGGTCAGCCCTTAACGTTTGACGGAAGTGCCTCTTACGACCCGGATGGTTCCATAATTGAACATCAATGGGAATTTGGTGACGGTGGTAAATCAGATCTGCCGGTTGCCGAACACAGTTATAGAAATCCTGGAACCTATTTTGCCCGATTGAAGGTAAAAGACAATACTTCACAAACCAATGCAGTTGATTATGATGAGGTAAAAGTGACCATAAACAGTAAACCTGTCGCAATTGCGGGAAGGGATATAGTCGCTGCTCCTAACACACCGGTTACATTTATCGGAACTGCCTCATATGATCCTGATGGAAGCATAACACAGTATTCCTGGTCATTCTCAAATTCTGATGAAATACTGAATGATTCCGTTGTTACTCAAACATTTGAATCTGCCGGCATATATACAGCAGTATTGGAGGTACGGGACAATTCCAACGCGATTAATAATATTTCCAGGGATACACTCCGGGTGAGAATAAACTCCTCGCCCACAGCCGTATCAGGCCGTAATATATTCACCTGCGATACGAAGATTGTATTTGACGGCAGCGGTTCCACAGACCCGGACGGCGATCCGTTAAAATTCTTCTGGGATTTTGGTGATGGGACAAAAATTGAGTCCGGTTCAAGAACATTGCATGATTTCAAGAAAAGCGGAAGATATCCAATTATCTTAACCGTTGATGACGGCTTGGGGCTCCCAAATTCCCGTACAAGTTCATCTCACACAGTTATTATTAATGAGCCGCCTGTTGCTGCAGCGGGTGAAGATATAAATGTCTGTTCAGGTGAAACAGTCCGGTTCAACGGCTCAGGTTCAAAAGATCCTGATGGCGGATTCCTGAAATATACCTGGGATTTTGGTGACGGAACCACGGGTCAGGGGATTAATCCCACGAAAATATATAAAACAGGGGGTGCATATTCCGTACGACTAAAAGTTGAGGATGATTCCGGTTTGCCGTGTAATTTTTCTTACTCAACTCTTACGGTAAACGTTTTGGAGTCTCCCGTAGCATTTGCCGGTGAAGATTTGACTGTTTGCCTGAATTCAGTGGTTAAGTTTAACGGTACAAAATCTAAAGATAATGACGGAGTTGTTAACAACTATTTGTGGGATTTTGGCGATGGCCAGGTTGGCGGCGGCCCGAATCCGAGCCATATTTATTCAAAGGCAGGAGTATATACAGTTCGTTTGACCATTACAGGCGATCCGATAGGAGAATGCGATAACACCGATACTGACGAACTGACCGTTACCGTTTTTGAGGCACCGATTGCAGATTTCGCACTTCCTGTGATGTATCCGCGTGATACTGAGCTTACATTAACCACAGAAGGCAGCAACACTTTCACAGATTCATTAATCGGGGTAAAGTGGGATTTTGGTGACGGGACCGAGTCGACTGAATTTACAGGAAAGCATACGTATGTAAAAGAAGGTAAATATATTGTAACTCTTACTTTATTTACCAATGCAACCACGGAGTGTAAGACGGCAACTGCACAAAAAATTATTGTGATAAATGCTCCTCCGATTGCCGATGCCGGAGATACGGTCCGCAGTGGTATCGGTCAGGAGATAAACTTTAATGGGTCGCGTTCAATTGATCCGGATGGTGCAATCATTTCATATGCATGGGATTTTGGTGACGGTAACAAAGGAAATGGTGTTACCGCACGGCATAAATATGAAAAAGGCGGAGAGTACCGTGTTATTTTAACAGTAAAAGATAACACCACACTTTCTAATAATACCTCGGTAGATACAACATTTGCCCTGATTAATTTTACACCCGAACCTTCCATCTCCTTTAAGGAAGTTGTATGTATTGGTGAGCCGGTTGCTTTTAGTGCGGGTGTAACCGGAGATAAGGACGGGGATGCCATTTCATACGAATGGGATTTGGGTGACGGATTCAAATCCACTGAGGCAAGTTTATCTCACATTTTCACATATCCCGGTGTATATAATATTACACTGGTTGTTGATGACGGCAAAGGTTACATGAACAGCAGAAACAGGGTTGTTAAACAGCTGCATGTCAACAATAAGCCAATCGCCTCAGCCGGCAGGGGAGGTACGTATTGTGTAGGAGAAAAAATTATCCTTGATGGTACTAAATCTTTTGATGCCGATGGTGATAATCTTAAATATGAGTGGTTTAACGGTGCCCAAAAAATTGGTGAAGGTGCATTGGCAGAAGTAAGTTTTGATAAGGGTGGTCAGTACAAAATAGTACTCAGAGTCTCTGACGAAAGAGGAACCGCTTGCAGCCAGTCGTTTGATTCTACGGTTTTACGGGTGAATACTTCACCGGTGGCTGAAACTGCTGCCAAAACAATGGCGGCTTTTACCGGCGGGGCACATGATCAGGTACTTTTTGACGGATCCCTGAGCAAAGATGCAGACGGTGACGATTTGAATTATGTTTGGGATTTTGGCGACGGTACAAAAGCGTCAGGTGAAAAAGTTTACCACTATTTTGACAGACCCGGCGTATATACGGTAACCTTGGAAGTTTCTGACGGCAGCGGATTGAATTGCAGCAGGAGTACCGCTTCAATTACCGTAACAGTGCAGCAGAGATAATCCCCAAAATTAATAAGGAAGATATATAACCGGTTACCCGGTTATATATCTTTCAAGTTCCTGTATCAATATTTGTTTATCTTCTATAACAGCTTTAACAGCATCACCCTGAGAAACAAGTCCCTGCAGTTTGCCGTTTGTAACAACGGGAAGGTGCCGGATATGTTTGCTAATCATCAGGGACATACACTCTTCAGCGCTTACATTTTCGTCAACAAACAAAACTTTTGAGGTCATAATCTCTTTCACTAAAGTCTCTTTGGAGGATTTGCCGACAAGTATAACTTTTCTTGCATAATCCCTTTCTGAGATGATACCGCAAAGTTCACCATTTTCCAAAACCAATAATGCGCCGACATTTTTTTCGGACATCATCAGCAATGCATGATAAACGGTATCTGAGGGTGAAACAGAAAAAATCTCTCCCCCTTTAGAAGCAAGGATTTCTCGTACTGATTTCATGGAGACCTCTTTTTATTGATACTTTAATTTAGTGAATCATTTATTCCTTTCAAATACCAACCTGCTGCATCTGTCATTAATTCGTAGGATTTTTCGGCAAGTTTGTAGGATTCCTCTAAATCACCCTCAAATAGCATGGCGGTAAGGAATAGCTGCTCATAATACTTAGTTAAGAGGGCATCATTTTCGTCTTTTTTGAAGATTTGGACCATTTCCCGGATTAATTTATGATCCTTATTTATTTCCAGTTTTTTAACCGGTGCAGGAAAATCCTTGTTCTGCATCCTGAGCAGTTTTATCATCTGTGCAGACATGCCATTGTCATCTCCGGTAAGGCAGACCGGACTTTCCCTTAACATTTTGGAGGGCACAACCTCCGATACCTTTTCAGCTAAAGTCTCTTTCCATTTTACAAGAATCTTATCTATGATTACTTCTTCTTCTGCGGTGAGCGGAGTAACACCTTCCTTAGCAGTACTATTAATATCAGGGAATTTTTCCAGATCACTTTCCTTAACACTGCTTACGGATTTAATTGATAAATCCTTATACCCAAATAAATTTGAAAGCACAAACTCATCCAGGTTATCATATACATAAATTACAGGAAGCCCTTTTGCTTTAAACGAATCCAGGAATGGATTTTTTGCCAGGGCAGCTCTGCTTGAAGCATATATATAATATATTTCTTTTTGGCCTTCCAGCATTTTTGCCTTATAATCTTCTAGGGAAACTAAAGTTTCTTCATTTTCCTCGAAGGAGGCATTAAATCTGAGCAGATCCATAAAATTTTGTTTATGTTCAAAATCTGCATAGCCAAGTTTAAATATCCTTCCGTGTTCCTTCCAGAATGTTTTGAAAGTTTCCGGTTTATCTTTTGCTATGACAAGAAGATGTTTAAGTATCTGGGATGTAATCGTTTTTGCAATTTTATTAAAGTTTGCGTTTTCCTGCAGAGTTTCGCGGGATATGTTTAGCGGGATGTCTTCTGAGTCAACAACACCTTTAACAAACCCGAGAAATTCCGGAATTAGCTCTTTGTTCTCATGTTGAATCAGCACCTTACGCACATACAAATCAAGCCCTCTCTGGTCGCGATTCATGCCGAAGAAATCGAAATTCCTTTGGGGAATAAACAATAGAGCATTAAACTGGATAGGCGCATCAATATTGATGTGGATTGTCTCCAGCGGGGGTTGGGAATCATGGGCGAGAAATTTATAAAACTCCGCGTATTCTTCCTCTTTTATTTCAGATTTACTTCGTTTCCAGATTGCGTTAACAGTGTTAACCCTCTCCTCTTCAAGATAAATAGGGAAGTTGATAAAATTTGAATGCGTTTTAATTGTCCGCTTGATTTCTTCCTTATCAGCAAATTCTTTAGCATCTTCTTTAAGCTCAATCCGGATTGAGGTACCGCGTTTAACTTCTTCCGAAACGGGCTCTAATTGATACGCACCGAGTCCGTCAGAACTCCAGCGGATTGCTTCTGCATCTGGCTTATAGGAAAGGGAAGTGATGGTTACTTTTGAAGCGACCATGAATACTGAATAAAAACCTACGCCAAACCTGCCAATCAGATTACCCGTATCCCCCTGATTTTCTTTGAGCTGTTTAATAAACTCTGATGTTCCTGATTTAGCAATAGTACCGATATTATTAATCAGCTCATCACGGGTCATGCCTATACCGGTGTCACTGATAGTCAAAACAGAGTTTTCTTTGTCTGCATCTATTCTAATTTCGTACGGAATATCGCCCGTAGCTAATGACTGATCCGTCAGGGCTGCAAGGCGTAATTTATCCAACGCATCGTTTGCATTGGAAAGTAACTCACGGAGAAATATCTCCCTGGAGGAATATAATGAATGGACGAGGATATCAAGCAGCTGCCGTACCTCGGCTTTAAACTCAAATGATTCAGAATTTTTCTCTTTTTCTGACATAGTGTGTTTTCCCTAATAAATTAAAAAATATGTGCAAAAATAATGCGGAATAAACTTATCTAAAATAATTTGATGCAAAAAAGCCGATTTTGTTTTAAAACCGGCTTAATTAAAATTCTTTAAGGTCAGGTGAAGGGGTGAAGATTACAGAGTGCTGGTGTTTCCGAACAGATATTGCAGCTTAAGGAAAAACTGACGCGAGGTTTCCCGGTAACCAAAGGGGGAGTCGTACTCTCTGTGATTTGAGGTTGAACCCACATAAAAGATGGTAAATGGGTTAAGTTTGTAACTGAACAGCGGAAAAACTCCAAAGGAATTATCAAACGAGTTGTAGTCCGTAATGACTCTCAGGAACATTTCATGCGTAAATTGATACGTGAGAGTATTTCTAAAAACATACCCATCATAAAACAAATCCTTTGTCGCTCTGGATCTGAGTCCGGCACGATTATATGAGAATTCTGCATTCAATCTTTGGAATGCTTTAAGACTTACCCGAATGCCAAATTCATGTCCGGAACCTACCTCCGGGGAGTCGCCGCGATAGATAAAATTACCAAATCCCGACCAAAGATTGAACTGGACATCCTTCACGGGAGTGCTGCCCATCTCAAACATTAACCGGTTTGCACCGCGCAGGTCAGCCCCCTTAAAGTATTCCTCATTTAACGGAAGATACCCTAGGAATGCAAATGAATTACCTTTAAAATTCATATTCATGCCAACAAAGCC
>CAYYJL010000050.1:0-10326 GCA_964472245.1 uncultured Ignavibacteriaceae bacterium
AAGAGCCACGCCGTGCACGCTTCGCTTATATTTATCGTAATGATCAGTAGGGATTTTGTAAGGAGCCATTAAGACAGCATCACTGTGGCAATGGGAACAGGTGCCGGCTATGTTGGTTATATATACGGAAGAGCGGGGATCCTTTACCCTTCTAATGTCGTGATTCCCATGACAGCTGGCGCATTGCGCAGCACGGGTATCACCCTTTAAGTTCTGAGCACCGTGTATACTGGTTCTGTATTTCGCCACCTGATCAACGGGTAATCCGGGATTATAATTTTTCATAAATGCTGCATCTGAGTGGCATCCTCCGCACAAAGCAACAATTTTTGAAGGGTATACTTTTGATGACGGGTTTTTTACAGAAGTTATTCCGTGAGCACCGTGGCAGGTTATACAATCCGCAACCGGACCCCGGTTATTATAACTTTGCTTGAAATGAATGGAATTCTTAAGGTTCTCAAATTGATTTACGGGGCCCTTATATCCGTAACTCCGCATCACATTTTCATCCGAATGACAACCGACACATACCTCATACCGTGTTTTCTTTGCGGGTATTCCGGTATATCCCTTCTTTTTATCCATCGATGCTTCCATATCATCTGAAGCGGCATCACCGCCATGGCAGGCCGCACAGGTAATCCCCCGCAGATGATGGATATCTTTCACAAATTCGTCAGCCGGTTTCTGAAGTCTGTCTCCGATTAACAGATGACAGTTCATGCATTCATCCCTCTTTTCGGCATGTATATACGTGCTTAATTGAACAAAAATAAGAAAAACAGTGAAAATTGATAATTGCATTCGTAGTTTCATATTAATTCTCATCTCTATCCGAAAAAGTATGCTATAAAGGTAAACAGAGTAATGAAGCCGATAACAGAAATTCCTGTAATCAGGATTACCTTATTCTTGATTTTTGAGTTGATTCTCCTGTCCCAAAACGGGACTATCGCCCAAAGTAATCCCGCTATACCAAAAAAGATAATTCCAACGAGTTCTCCGCTTATACCCAATATCTGCCCCGGCAGATATTTTAGTATCTGAAACGCAAAAAGGAAATACCACTCCGGCTGTATACCAACAGGCGCGGGGGCAAATGGATCGGCTTTTTCACCAATTTCCCAGGGAAAATATACAGCAAGTATTGCAAGCACATTTATTACAATCAGCCAGATAAGAAATTCCCGCAGCACAAAGTTTGGGAAAAACGGAATGGTCCTCTTATCTTTTTCGTCCATCGTTTTCCATCCCTCCGGTTCTGCAACTCCCTGGCGTTGAATAAAAAGCAGATGCAGTGCAAGCAGTACAATGAAAATTCCCGGGAATACCGCAACATGAAACCCGAAAAATCTTGAAAGAGTTGCACCTGTTACATCATGACCGCCGCGTAAAAGCACAAGGAAAAATTCTCCACCCAACGGCACTTGGCCAACCATATCTGTGCCCACCTTTGTTGCAAAAAATGCAAGCTCATTCCACGGCAGCAGATATCCGCTGAACCCGAATGCAAGCGTTATTGCAAACAAAAGTATACCGGTATACCAGGTCAGCTCTCTCGGTTTTCTGAATGACTTTAGGAAAAAAACAGAAAACATATGGATAAATATGGCCAGTACCATAAGATTGGCTGACCAGCTGTGAACAGACCTTATCAACCAACCGAAGGAAACTTTCGTATTAATAAACCGCACGCTTTCATATGCAAGGTCTTCAGTTCCTTTATAATACATAAGCAGAAGAATTCCGGTAACAACCTGTACCACAAAGAGAAGCAATGCTATTCCGCCAAAATAATACCATATAGTTTCTCTGAACTGCGGTACAGATTTCTTTTTTGCAAATTCAATTAGTCCGGTAATATTGTACCTCTGATCAAGCCACTGGACAATTCTATTTTGAGTTACATTGTGTTGTATATCCTTATCAGGTACCGGTGTGTTCATGCCTGCTCCGCCAATTTATGTACAATAACTTCATCGCCGCGTATGGTAACTTCAAACCTTGCCAGCGGTGCGGGCGGCGGCCCGCTTACAACTTTGCCGTTTAAGTCATATCTGCCGTTGTGGCAGGCACAATATATCTGTCCAAAATCCTGCCTGTATTGTACTGTGCAATCCAGGTGAGTACAGATGGCCGTATATGCAACATACTCTCCTGTTGCTTTCCTGATTACGATGACCGGCTTTTCCCCAAACTTTATAATCTTTGAACTATCCTTGGCCATATCATCAATCTTGCCGATGGTTACCTGGGAAACTTTCACCTCTTTGGTTTTTGGAGGATCGAGATATGCAAACAGAGGATATATAACAGCAGCAAACCAGGCAAATAATCCTCCCCCGATTATTTTATTCAGAAAATCCCTTCTGGTTCCTGTATTTTCTTTTACTTGTTTCATACGTTTTCAGATTTAGTTAATCAAAGAAGTATTCTGATACTGAATGGCAAGCATCGTGCCGTGTTCAACGGTAAACCAAAGCTGTGCGTGATTGCTGATGGCAGATGAATATTGCGCAAGAATGCAGATTTTTTAATGTACTGATGCTTACTGAGGAGAAATGCTGAAAAAATTTACGGGAATGGTAAGTCTCAGTGAGACACAATTGTCCCACCTTTATCCGGCCGGCTACAGAATTTCTTGAGTCTGAAACGGGTTAATGGCTATCTCTGCTTCTTACAATTTATTTGCGCGGGAGATCGGTTTGTAGGTTGGAAAAGTTAACATCATGAAAAACAGGGACTCATTTGTAGTGACCAATGGAGGTTAGTTCTTCCTCCAGTTATCTGCTTCAATATGATGATTTTTTAACAGACGGTGTATATTTCTTCGTGTCATGCCGGCCTCTTCTGCCACTTTGGTAACATTTCCATGGTGTTTTTCAAGGAGAGAAACCAGATATTTAAGTTCAATCTCAGACATGAATTTTTGTTTAACCTCAGGTAATGTTGCGGCAAGATCAACTGCAGATGCATCAAAGGGCTGAAAGAGTTTAAGATAATCTGGCAGGTCCTCCGGCAATATATAATCACTTTTTGTAAGGGTTACTGCCCTTTCGATAACATTCTCCAGCTCGCGCACATTCCCCGGCCATGTGTATCCGGATATTTTGTTGAGTACCTCATCTGAGAATCCCTTTACTGTTTTTGAGGATGAATTAAGTGAACGTTCAAGAAAATATTCTGCAAGCAGCTTAATATCGTTACCCCGCTCCCTCAGCGGCGGCAGCTGTATATTTATTACGTTTATCCTGTAATAAAAATCCTTCCGCATTTTTTCATGGTCTATCAGCAGTTCAATATTTCTGTTGGAAGCGGATATGATACGTATATCCACGGGAACTATATCATGCCCCCCGACCCGGCGCAGATTCTTTTCCTGTAATGCGCGAAGCAATTTAACCTGAAGGGAAACCGGCAGTTCACAGACCTCATCCATAAAAAATGTTCCGCCGTCAGAATACTCCAGCAACCCTATTTTGCGCCTGGTTGCACCTGTAAAACTCCCTTTTTCATAGCCGAATAATTCAGACTCAAACAACGGTTCCGGAAATGCCCCGCAGTTAACGGGAACAAATGGTTTGTTTTTCCTTGAGCTCCTCCTGTGAATGCTTTTAGCTATAAGCTCTTTGCCGGTACCGCTCTCTCCTGTTAAAAGGATATTCGCATCAGAACCGGAAACCTGTTTAACCATTTCAAATACTTTTTTCATTGGCTCACTTTCCCCGATGATATTATCCAAACCGAACTTTTGCGTCATTGTGTTTCCGGCTTCTGTTCTGTCTTTATATATCTTCGCCTTCGCAATTGCCTTATCAAGCAGTACCTTAAGCTTTTCCGTGTCAATCGGCTTCTCGATAAAGTCAAATGCCCCAATCTTTATTGCTTCAACCGCTCTTTCCACAGTACCGTATGCAGTAAAAATAATAATCGGAGCAGAGGGCTTAATCCGCAAGGCAGTCTCAACAAACTGAATTCCGTTGATCTCAGGCATGTTAAAATCGCAGAATATCAGGTCAATTTCTTCTGATTGCAGTATCCGGTAACCATCAGCAGCATTGGCAGCTCCATAAGGTGTATGCCCGAGTGCAGTTAATATAGCAGAAAACCCGGAAAGCATATCCGCTTCATCATCCACAACCAGTATTTTGGCAATTTCTGTCATCATGAAAGTTTAATCCTTGTTTATATATAAAGGAAGCAAAATTGTAACAATGGTGCCTTTCCCCTCCTCTGAGTTAATAAAAATCTCACCCCTGTGCCTCAAAATTATTGCCCGGACAATTGCAAGCCCGAGTCCGGTCCCCTGATTATTTTTCTTGGTGGTAAAAAATGGAGTAAACACTTTCCCGATAATGTCATCGGCAATCCCCCTGCCATTATCTTTTACGTTTATTTCAATAAATTCTTTTTCATCTTTTTCTTTCTTGCCAATGAGCAGCGTTATAGCGCCGCCTGAGTATACAGCATCCACGGCATTATTAATCAGGTTTATAAATACCTGCTCCAATTGTTTGGGGTCTGCCATTATCTTCGGTATTGTGTCCTCATAAATCCTGATAATCTTAATATGTTTCACCTTGTAGCGGTATGACAGAACGTTAGCACATTCATTCATCAGATCAACAATATCAACCGGCTCAGGTTTATATTGTATTCTTTTGGAATAATTCAGCAGGGTAGATGTGTACTCACTGATCCTTTTTACCTGTTTCTTTATCAGAGCCAGCGTGGTATCAAGATCGCCCCCTTTATTTTTGTTGAGTATTAAAGCATCAACGTGAGCAGAGATAATTCCGGCAGGTGTGTTTATTTCATGAGCCACATAGTCCACAAGTTCTCCTATTGAAGCCAGGCGCGAAGAATGATTCAACTGCTCCCTGTATTCCTGTATCTGTTCCAGTGCACGTTTTGCCTCTTCAGCCCTTATTCTTTTTGCGTTAATTATATATATTAGTCCGCCTAAAGCAAATAGCACCCCGAGTATTACAAAACCAAGAATAAAAAATCCCCTGAATTTATCACGTAAATTTTCCGTAACCTTTGGTACAAATGTGGAAATCACAATCACCCATTTGGCATTTTGCATCACCAGGGGCGCGTATGCCATGATTTTTGGGGGCTCGTCACCCATGACATGGTATTCTCCCATGGACGTTTCTGTTGCCAGGATTATCTGATTCTGAATATCAAATGAAATATGGCAGTCAAAGCATTTTGTTTCTGTTTTTTTTATTGAAAGAAGCAGCATTTCCTCATGCAGCGGATGGTAAATCAGTCTTCCCTCACCGTCAATTACCCAGGCAAAATCATCCTTGGTGAGTTTGAGCGGCTCAATAAACTGTGAAAGCAGAAGTTTAAAATTCACTATATAACCGATATATCCTGCAGTATCCTCAGGCGAGTCCGCTTTGTGGCTTATAATCGGATGCAGCAAATGGAAATAATATACCGGTTCGGCAGTGTTTGAACTGTCACAGGTGACATTGGTAATAATATATCCTGCAGTTGATGCGCGTGATGCATCTATTATATATTCGATTTCGCGTGCGGAAGCAGATGTCAGGGCTCTCCCGGCATAATACTGAACTTTGCCGGCTGTATTAGTGATATATATACCGGAAATAATATTGGAGTTTTGATGCCCAAGAAACAATTCCAGATACGGGGTTGCCGATGCTGCCCCTTTCTGAACCTCTTTAGCACTGCTTAAAAAGCGGATATCATTTACCAGGTATTGAATAAAAAAATCAATCCCCTGAGCAGTGGCCTTCACCATTTGTAATTGCTGCATCTGATGGTTCAGTTTTTCGTCCTCCAGAGTCCTGTTGTAAATATCTACTACCAGAAAGGTAAAAAGAATCACAAAGGCAATGATTCCCGATATCATCCAGTATTTATTGAATCTCAGGTCCTTCATCAAGCAGATTCCGTCAGGTTAAATTAAAGACTGCTTTTTTGGCAGATGGTCAGTGGCGCATCTGTACAAACATACATTTTAATACCTATAGAGTCAAGAAATCTTGCTTCAGCCGTGTTTCGTTGCAGGAAAAACAGCTTACCCTGCATTTCTGTTTCTTCGCAGATGCCTCCGCCGGGGTCAGCAGTATGGGACCTCCGGTACTATGGTGCGGGCGTTTTTATGCCCCCCCATTTCTACTCTGCCTTTTCTTTTTATATGCTGTAGTATCAGAGGGAAATACCAATTTGAGTACTTTTGCTCATTGCCTCTGCACTCAACGCAAATTTATCTTAACACCTGATAAATTGTTTTTACAGGAAATTACTCCACATGAAAAAGATATTTTTACCTGCTCTTGTTATTGTATTGCCCGTCTTTTTGTTGATAAGCGGAACAGTTCTGATTCCGCTCGACTCCCTTCCCGAACCTAAAAAAGGCGGGCGCGGATTTACGATGCAGCAGGAGTATTATAAATTTTTACATCAGTCTGATACTGCAATGTATTCTGCTGAGCAGGTTCAAAATATTCTGGATCAAATCAGCCGCATGCCGGAGGAAGAACAGACTGAAGCAGAAGATGTTTGGTCTTGCCTCGGGCCATACGGGTTACGCCATGGAGGAATCGGTGTGGACTACTATTCGGGACGAATTACTGATCTCCGCCCGCCAACCCAAAACTCCTTCCTGAGAATTGCATCCGGCACCGGCGGCCTGTGGACAAGTTTTATCGCTCCGGTTTCTCTTACCACTGATAAAGTTCCCGTTGACGCTATCGGTAGTTTTGACTACGAACCAACCAACCCAAATCTGATTACTATCGGAACCGGAGAAACAGGCGTAAGGAGCGGAGGCGGTTTTTATTTTACCACTAATGCAGGTCAAAGCTGGAATCCTTCTGTAACTTCCGGTCCTATGCCAAATTCAGTTGCCAAGTTGCGGTTTATCCCGGGCAGGGTTAACAATGCACTTGCGGCAACAAACCAGGGGCTATTCAGAACCACCAATGCCGGGGCCGTATGGTTACAATTTTCAAATACAACAATTGTACACGATGTGGCTTTTAACAGAAATGCCGATACTTTATATATAGTCGTTCCTGGTTTGGGTGTATATATATCTACCTCATCCAGTCCGTCATTTTTTAATCCTGTCCGCCTTCACTCTGCCGCATTTGGGGATACCATCGGTCTTGCCTCTCTGGCTATTCATCCGGTTGATGCACGCATTATATATCTTCATGCTCTCAACAGATATAACGGAAAAACATATGGTATATTCCGTTCAACAAATATGGGGCAAACGTGGACCAACTTGCTCCCCGGGGTTGATTTACTGCTCGGTAACGGAGCTATCTTCTGTGAAATCGGTATTAATCCCCAAAATCCCAATGTCATTTTTGCCGGTTCAACGCAATTAGTACGCACAACAAACGGAGGGCAAAGCTGGCAAAATTATATGGATGGCAATAGTCCCATATTTGCGGGAGCTAAGATGCACGCGGATATTGGTGCCATTGAATTCACTCCCGACGGAAGACTATATATCGGCAATGACGGCGGATTGGCATATTCTTCAAACGGCGGCAGTACATGGAATCTCTCTGCAAATACTTTTCCTATTACGCAATTGCTCTTTATGGATATAGGCCAGGGTACCAACTTTGCCGGCGGCACTCAGGATAACGGAAATATCCTTTCAGCAGGCGGCAGCGAGTGGCGCACCGGACTGGGCGGTGATGGCGGCGGCGTTGCTTTTAATCCTAACAATAAAAATGAATATCTCTTTACTCTTGGTCTGTATGGCGGTCCAATCTCATGGCTTTATAACAGGACAACAAATTTTGGAGGTAATTTCACACAATATACATCAACCGGTATTGATACCCCAACCTATCACTGGTACACAGATGTTGCAGCACAGGCACTGGAAAATGGTACAGTCAGATATTTCAGCAATAACAAAACATTTATATATAGATCAACACAAGGAGGTGACTGGCAAAAACTAAATACCACCCCTTTCGCGTGTCAGCAGGTCAGTTCAATTACGCTTAATGCCAATCAGAATACGATTTATGCAACACTGGGTCAAAGTACTCTTCCGTATGACGGCAATCAGATTAAAGTACTTCAGGGAGGGCAGTGGTATGAACGTTCAAATTCCATAGATAAAACCATCGGAGTTTACAGAGTAGTAGCCCATCCTAAAAAAGATGAAGTGGCTTTTGCCTGCATGACCGGAAATGTTAACCGCGCAAGATTATATAAAACGACAACATCAGGAAGAAGCTGGCTGAATTTTTCAGGGGGCTTTCTCCCCGGTACAACTCCACTCCCCGATGTGCCGGTAATGTCTCTTGCAGTGAACCCGTACAATGATTCTATTCTATATGCAGGTACGGAGTTCGGTATATACCGTACCGGGAATAACGGCCGCAGCTGGTCAAAATTCAGCAGCGGGCTTCCCCAGGGTGCGCAATGCGTCGTTATGAAAGTTGTTGCGGTTGGCTGGATCTTCCCGAAATATTACATATACGTTGCCACCTACGGCAACGGTGTTTGGTACAGGGAGATTACCAATGACCGCCTGACAGATATTGAAGATACTCAACCGGAAACTCCCGGTGATTTTACACTTGCTCAAAATTACCCTAATCCATTTAACGGTGGCACTGAAATACAATTCACACTACCGGATGATGGCATCGCGGAATTCATACTGTATGATGTAACAGGCAAGATTGTGGAACAGCTCGCCCTAGGCAGAAGACAAGCGGGCCTGAACCGGCTCAGAATCAGCAGCGATAATCTTACCAGCGGAGTATATATATACACGATACGTCATGCGGATGCTGTACTCTCAAAAAAGATGATTGTCCTGAAATAACCGGCCGGCTGCAGTTTCTTCAAATGGTAATTGTAGGCAGGATTTTGTAATTTACCGTATTAATTACGGAAAGTTTATTATGAATCCTGTCTTAGCCAATAATGTTTATTTTGTAAAAGAACACACCGGCATATTTAAAGCTGCCAATAATTTTGATATTTACGATGAGTCCGGGCAGAACCTGCTTATTAATTGCCGGGAAGAAAATCTCGGTTTCTTCACAAAGCTGCTCCGCTTTTCTGACTTTAAGAGGATGACCCCTTTCCACCTGGAAATACGAACCCCTTCTGGAGAATTACTTTTCTCAGTTAAAAGAGGCATCTCCTTTTTTATTTCAACCGTGGAAGTATTTGACGGTAAAAATGAATTGCTGGGTACCTTCCATCAAAAATTCTGGTCCATCGGCGGCAGGTTTGATTTATTTGATGTTCACAATAATCCGGTCTGTACCCTGCAAGGCAACTGGTCCAGCTGGGAATTCAGCTTTCATAAAGATGGCAATGAACTGGCTTCCGTCTCAAAAAAGTGGGCGGGTTTTGCAAAAGAAATGTTCACCTCTGCGGATAATTATATAATTACAATCAAACCCATTATTCCCCCGGACTCCAAAATCCGCATGCTCATCCTCGCCTCCGTCCTCTGCATTGATATGGTGCTGAAGGAGTAGGGATAATATTCATTTTATAATAGTAAAGCCTCCCATTTAGAGAGGCTTTACTTATTTCCACACTTTAATTTAACGCCCTCTTACTTCATCAGCATCAGTTTCATGGTTTTGCTATACTTTCCTGCTGATAAGCGGTAAATATATACACCTGTTGAAAGTTTACCTGCATCAAAGGTTACCTGATAATATCCGGCTTCCTGTTTGCCGCTGACTAATCTTTCAATAAGTGAACCCTGTATATCATACACCTCTAACAGCACATCCGATGCTTCCGGCAGCTGATACTTTATCTGCGTACTCGGATTAAACGGATTTGGGTAGTTTTGTGATAAGGCAAACTCGATCGGGGCATCAAGCGTAACTTCAACCTCCGGACTGTAGCTGACCGTTCCGTCGTAGTCCTTCTGCTTCAGGCGGTAAACATATGTTCCAAGCGCACTTACATTGTCAATAAATGTATATTCGCTTATCTGTACCGTTGTTCCTTTACCTGCCAGTTCACCAATCTTGGTAAACACCTTTTCTCCACTGGGGTTGAGCGGAGTCTGATTGCTGAGCGCAGCTTGACCGCTGAGCGGAGTCCGGTGGCTGAGCGGAGTCGAAGCCCCGGTAAAAGCACGCTCAACTTCAAAACCCGCATTATTCAGCTCACTGGCTGTTACCCAGTTCAGTATAACCTTTCCGTTTGCGTTGCTGGCAGTAAATGAGGTTAATTCTACCGGAACAATACCCACAGTATCCTTAAACGCAGAGCCATTTGAACCCGCAAGGAACATTAATCCTCCGGAATTCGGTATGGCTATACTGT
>CAYYJL010000051.1:0-10285 GCA_964472245.1 uncultured Ignavibacteriaceae bacterium
AAGTGAGTCTCCATTATCAACATGACAAAATTTGTGATTAAAATTATTATTTTAAGACCATCATGAAATTAAAAACATTTAATTTAAATGGTATAAGCATAGTCCGAACCGCCGGTCTTCTTTGGTTACTGATAGCATATTCTTCTCAGGGGCAATGGGTTTATCCTGATGCACCGGAGATTTGGAGTAAACCGGAAAAACTACTGCCGGATAGTCTCCCAACATCATATCCTTTTTTCAGTTTGACTCATAGCGGGGATACCTTAGTCTATTGTGACCCAAATGTAAAATATATGTATAAGGATTCGCTTGGTCATTGGAAAGGTCCGTTTCTTTTTAGCCCTTTGTATGTTATTCCGGGTTATTCTCCGAGAAACGCGGTTTTAACACCCGATCGAAGAACGTTATTCTTTACTGATATGCAGAGTTTCCGGATTTATAAATGCAGATATAATGAACAAACAAAGGAGTGGGGCGTACCGGAGGTGTTTTATGATAACGGGTTTAATGTTACCTCCCGGTGGTATTGCATGAATTTCCCTGATGATACTACCATGTTTGTAGTCGGTGAGGAGAGAACCAAAATTGCAAAACTCAGGGACGGGCTTTGGTTTCCAAAACCATTTCCTTATTTGGGGCAGAGTTATCTTTTTGATTCAGGTATTTGGTTGGACAGTTCAACATTGCGGTTATATTATCCACAAGGTTCAACGAATGCCGACTTATATGTGACTTATTTTGATGATACGACGCATGTAGGCGGACAAACCTATAAACTGAATATTTCAAAAATAACTGACAGTTTATATAATATCGGTGAGTATCAGGGGCGGAGGGAAAACTACCCTTATCTTACAAAAGATAAAAAGAAGATGGTCTTTCAGGCAAACTATGACGGTGTTTTCCGTTATTACATCAGCTATCTGCTTGTTGATGAAAACGGTGATACTGTGTTAACCTCTTTGAACCCGAATGAAACCCAAAACCCGGGTAATTACGCGCTTAATCAGAATTACCCAAACCCTTTTAATCCGGTAACGCAGATAGAATATGCACTTCCTGAAAAGAGTGAAATATCCGTAAAGGTATTTGATATTTTGGGTAATGAAATAGCAGTACTTGCTTCAGGATTATATGAACCGGGCAGATACACGGTTCCGTTTGACGGTAGCAGCTACGCAAGCGGAGTATATATTTATAAGTTAAGTTACGGCAGGGGGCAGACCATCACTAAGAAAATGACACTGCTGAAATAGGATCACGGATTCAGACGGATGCCCCTGATTACATGGATTTTTGCGTGGGGAAAAATCTGCGAAAGATTAACGCAGAAAATGTCTGAACTGTGATTTGTGTGGTTAAATGATTAACATGAAAGAATTTTTGATGTGCACAAAAAAAATCATGAAGTGATGTCAGGATTATAGGAGATTGATGTATTTCTCAATCCTGAATGCCGAAAGTATGACAGATGGTCAAGTGGCTAATGGCACGCGGATTTTACGGATGCTTCGCAACGCGGATTTTCACGGATCGGAAAACGCAGATTGCGACTAATCACGCTATCATCATCCGATTGCTGTTAATGATATACCAACCTGTTGAGGAGGAGGCAGACGATATCTATCCGGTCGTTAAACTGAAAGAGGTGTTTTGAGCCGGAGGTTAACATCAGTTCAACACCATCCTGGTATGGTTCAACAGCGGCAATATTGTCGTATTCGAGAAACATTCCGTTATGCTCCCCCTGAAAGTAAATCTGTTTGTTGGAAAAATAGAGTGTGCCTTTTTCAATAACTGAGAAATTGTCAATCTGCATATTCTGCAATCCCTCGTTCTTCAGAGCAGATTCAAGAACCTTGTTAATTTTTCTGCGCATGGTATATCTGTTTTGCGGGGTCATCGTTCCGGCATTTTCCTCTTCATACCATAACACATCATTGATCAGGTAGTGGCATTCTTCTTTAGGATTAAAGGGGATTTGTCCCAGGATAACCGGCAGTTCACCATTTTCGATCAGCCAGTAAACACGGTATTTTTCCAAAAGCTCTTTTGTTTTCAGGTTTTCCACCATGCTGATATTCAGGTTTTCAGAAATGCGGGTGAGTTCATCTTCTTCCTCATCGGTGAGCAGCTGATCTTCCATTGCAATTTCTATCTGCTTATCTAAATAATTCCTTGTAGCTTTTTCGTACAACTGTTCTGCGGTATCGTTATCCAGGAGCAGGTCTTTTTTCAGATTTACAAGGAATACCGCTTCATCTGAGGTAAGCACACCGTCTTCTAAGGCAGAGGAAAGTTCTTTGAGATATATTTTAGATATTACTTCATTCGTAAGCTCTTTAACAGTTTTATCTGAGAGCAGAAAAATGCGTTTTAACTGGCCGAGATATTTTATTTCATCCTGGCTCAGTTTTTTATCACTCAGGCAATAGATAAGGTATTGTTTGTAGAAACTGGTCAGTCCGGCGGCGAGCTGGTTTTTAGTGTTATCTGTATTAAACTTCTGGCAGATGGATTCTATGTCAAGGGGATTAATTTGAAAAGGGGATTGTACGACTGCGAGCAGGTTATTAATCTCAATAAGGGCTCCAGTTGTTGTAAGTCCTTCAGTATCATTTGGTTCTTTCAGACGAAACGGTTCCATAGAAGAATCTCCTGGAGAAATGATTCAAAAAGCTAAGGTAAAATAAAAATTTATGGGGATAAAACTATACCCTAAAAGTATTAATTTTTTCAGCAATAACCCGCGCTGCACGTTCCCCATCCATTGCAGCGGAGACAATTCCTCCGGCGTATCCTGCTCCCTCACCGACGGGATATAGCCCTTTGAGGGATGGACTCTCCAGGTTAACGGAATCGCGGATAATGGTAACCGGGGATGAAGTCCGGGATTCGGGTGCGCAGACAACCGCCTCGTCTGAAATAAACCCCGGTATCTTTTTCCCTGCCTGATGAAACCCCGCTTTAAGCCGGTGATATACTGCTGAGGGGAAAAGTTCATGTACAGCAGCCGGATGAAGACCCGGTATATATGAAGATTTTGGAACAGAGCCGGGTGCGTTGCCGGCAAGGAATTCCGTCAGCCGCTGGGCAGGTGCTTTTTGTGACCGGGTTATTCCGTACGCTGCATGTTCAATCATCTGCTGAAAATGAAGTCCGGCAAATACTCCGCTAAATCCTGCTTCCCGGAAATCGGATTCATCCACTGTGGTTACAAATCCGGAATTTGCATAGAGGGAATCCCTGCGGGACATGGACATTCCGTTCACAACAATTTCATCCGGCATGGTTGCACTTGGCACAATGATACCTCCGGGACACATGCAAAAAGAAAATGTACCCTTGCCGCCAATGGTGCAGGTAAGACTGTATGATGCAGCAGGGAGGGAACTCATGGCTTTATCAGAATGGTACATCCTTTTATTAATAAACTGCTGAGGATGTTCCACCCGCACGCCGAGTGCAAACGGTTTGCATGTCATTGCAATACCGCGCTTTTCCATAAGATAATATATATCCCTTGCTGAATGACCGGTTGCAAGAATGAGATGTTCAAACGGATACTCCGTTGTATCCTTTATGACCAGACCAGCGAGCGCCCCGTTTTTATTATAAATATCAGTGAGGCGGGAGTCAAAATGTATTTCTCCCCCGTATTGCAGGATGGTATTCCGCATTGCCTCAATTACCTTCGGCAGTTTATTGGAGCCGATGTGGGGATGGGCATCTATCAGGATGTCAGGATGCGCACCATGATGTACCAGTAGAGATAGAATTCGTTTTATATCTCCCCGTTTGGTGGAACGGGTGTATAGTTTACCGTCGCTGTAAGTACCGGCACCGCCTTCACCAAAACAATAGTTAGAATCAGGATTCACGGTGTGGAACTGTTGTATTGCTCGCAAATCTCTCCGTCGTTCACGCACGTTCTTACCCCGTTCAAAGACGACCGGAGTTATACCATGCTCCAGCAGCGTCAGGGCAGCAAACAGGCCTGCGGGACCGCTGCCGATAATAGCAATTCTTTTGGCCGGATTTGCCTGCTTAAAAGAAAATGATGAAGATTGCTCAGCCGGGTTTTCCCCTATATATACCTGAATCTTAAGCCGGTAAACGGGATTTTTTGAACGGGCATCTATGGAACGGCGTTCAACAATAACTGCATTAACAGACTCTAACGAAGTTTTTGCCGCTCTTGCTGCCGTGCGGTAGAGGGCATCGCGGTCGGAAACCTTTTCCGGAGGGAGAGTAATTTCTAAGGAATGTACCATTGTTGTTATATACGGGCAGGATGATAGGCAGGCAGCTGCATCACCACAATGCGCGGATGACACCGCCGTCTATGTGAATGGTGTTTCCTGTGATATAGGAGGCATGTTCCGATGCAAGAAATACTGCTAACGCTGCGGGTTCTTCCGGTGCTGCCATTCTGCCTGCAGGAATTGAACTGGTCATTTCTGCCAAAACCGTATCAACAGACTTGCCTGAATTCTTTGCCCTGCTTTCTGCAAGCTCATATATACGTTCTGTCAGGGTGTAACCGGGTGCGATATTGTTAACGGTTATGCCATGCGGTGCTAATTCATTGCTGAGTGATTTAGCGAGTCCGGTGAGCCCTGCCCGCATTGTGTTGGATATAATGAGATTGTCTGATGGCTGCTTGACGGTGAGGGAAGTTACGTTGATAATCCTCCCAAATTTTTTCTCCTTCATTGCAGGTATATATAAACGGCAGAGCTCAATAACACTATAGAGAACCTGATTGGCTCCGAGCTCCCATTGTTTATTTGAGACATCAAAAAAATTACCGGGGTTAGGACCGCCGCAGTTATTTATTAATATATCCGGTGCACCAAATCCGGAGAGAATTTCTGTCCCGGAGGATTGTACCAAATCCGGTTTGTTTAAATCCATAACGGAAGTAAATGCGTTCCTGCCAAACTTTGCCTTAAACTCTGAAGAAAAACGTTTAAGATTCGCTTCGTTGGAAGATGTAATGGCAATTTCCACTCCTTCCTCTGCAAGGGCAAATGCGATGGCTTTGCCGATGCCTTTTGATGCTGCCGTAATGATGGCTCTTTTACCCTTCAGTCCGGTTTCCAAACTTACAGTCCGCCTTTCAGGATTATATTGGTGATTCCTACGCGGATCATCATGACAGCTATGGCAGCCAGGAACAATGAGGCAATTTTTGCAAAAGCTTTTGTGCCTTCTTCACCGATAATTTTAATGATGATATGCGAAAATCTGAGAACCAGAAACACGATGATAAAATTCAGTACCATGGAGGTCAGAGTGGGTACAAACCCGAAATTATCCACCAGAATCATGATGGTGGTCAGTGCTGCCGGACCGATGATAAGAGGTATGCCCAGAGGGACGATGCCTATCTTTGCACCGGGAGTCCTGCGCGCTTCATTGGAAAACATGATATCATTAATGGAAAGAATCAGCAATATAATACCGCCTGCAATACGGAAATCATCTATGGTAATACCGATAAAATTAAGGACAATTTTTCCCGCCACCAGAAATAGCACAGCAATAACAAAAGCCGTGGCAACCGACTGAATGATGAGCCGGTGTTTATCTTTGCGGCCTAAATCTCCGGTGATTCCCAAAAAGATTGGAACCGTGCCGATTATATCAATGGCAACAAAAAGCGGAATAAACGAAAGTAAAAATATCTCGAGCGTCATAAGTTCAAAAATTTAATGCTGTAAGTTAAGGGATAATGGGGAAAAACGGAGGGAATATCGAATCTTACGATTTGATTCCGGGAAGAAAAACGGAGGAGGTTTGAAGTAAACTATTTACTCTTGCCTGAGCAGTCCGGAATGGGAACCGGACTGCTTCAGTCTTCTACTTGAGTTTAATCTATTCTTACTGAAAAGATATTATTCAGCCTTCTTCATCTTTTCAACTATCTCTGCGGTATCTAAAGCAATAACCAGTTCTTCGTTTGTGGGGATGCGGAAGACTTTGGTTTTGGAATCTGAGGCGGAGATATCGTTTTCTTTATTTCGGTTTTTTTCTTCATTGAGTTTTATACCGAGGAATTCCATATCATTGCAAACTGCCTCGCGGACTTCAGAGGAATTTTCTCCGATACCGCCGGTGAAGACAAGCGCATCCAGACCGCCCATTGCAGCGGAGTAGGAGCCGACATATTTTTTAATGCGGTAGCAGAAAATATCGAAGGCAATTTTGGCTCGTTTGTTACCGTCTTTCATGCTGGAAATAATTTCCCGCATATCGGAACTGTCACCGCTGATTCCGATAAGACCGCTGTGTTTGTTCAGCAGCGTATTTGCTTCTGAGAGGGAAAGTCCTTCCTTGCCCATGATATATAAGATTACAGAGGTATCAATATCGCCGCTGCGCGTTCCCATCAGCAGGCCTTCCAGAGGTGTGAAGCCCATTGACGTATCAATAGATATACCGTTCTTAACAGCAGCCATGGAACAGCCGTTGCCAAGGTGTGCGGTTATAATCTTTAATTCAGATGCCGGTTTACCGAGCATTTCCGCGGCAATGTTGGCAACAAAGCGGTGCGAAGTGCCGTGGAATCCGTATTTACGAATTTTATATTTTCTGTACAGTTCGTATGGAATGCCGTATAAAAATGCATCCGGTTTCATATGAGCGTGAAAAGATGTATCAAAGATTCCGCACTGAGGGGCTTCCGGAATAATTCTTTTAACTGCCTGAATACCTTTAATATTGGGGGGATTATGCAGTGGTGCAAGATCTATATTATCCTGAAGAACCCTGATAACATCATCTGTTATATATACTGAGCCGCTGAACTCTTCACCTCCGTGCACAACACGGTGGCCGACTGCTTCAATATCATCTTTGTCATCTAACACACCGTGGTTTTTACTGAGCAACAGTGCCAATACATATTCAATGGCTACGGTGTGGTCCAGGATTTCACTGACTAAGCGGATGGTATCGCCATCAGAGCGAACCTGAGAGATTACAGCATCGCTCATGCCGATGCGCTCTATTCCGCCGCGGGCGAGTGCAGTCTGGGTTTTTGTATCTATAAACTGGTATTTAATTGAGGAACTTCCGCAATTAAGAACTAAAACTTTCATGAATTTCCTTTATTTAAGCAACGATGATTTTTCCGTCATCATCGTATTTATAAAAACCTTCTCCCGTTTTTTTACCGAGTTTTCTTTCCCGTACAAGTTTACGCAGAATGGGGCAGGCGCGGTAGCGTGGTTCGCCCAGTGTTTTCCACAAGGTATCCATCCATGCCAGCACTTCATCCAGACCCATCATGTCTGCCATTTCCAGCGGGCCATACTGAAAGTTATAGCCGAGCTTCATTGCGGTATCAATATCTTTTGCGGATGCAATACCTTCCAGCAGGATGTGCATCGCTTCATTCAGCAGGGGAACAATTGCACGGGTGGTTACAAAACCGGGATACTCGTACACTTCAACTGCGGTTTTGCCGATTCTTTTTGCAAAATCTTTAATGGTGCTTACGGTATAATTGGAAGTATGCAGGCCTTTCACCAGTTCTACCAATGGCACTTTAGGCACAGGATTCAGAAAGTGCATACCGATAATTTTATCGGGACGTTTGGTTTCTGTGGCAAGTTTTGAAAGCGATAAGGTTGAGGTGTTGGAGACAAAGATGGTTTCCGGTTTGGCGATTTCATCCAGTTTACGGAATATCTCTGCTTTCAGGTTATAATTTTCATCCACAGCTTCAATGATCACATCGGCATCTTTCAAATCATTATAGTCCAGTGACCATTTGATTCTGCTCATGATTGCCTTTTTTTCTGACTGAGTCATAGCCCAGCGGCGGATTTCTCTGTCCATGGTTTCCGCAAGAGCTTCCTTTGCTTCGGCAGCTGCTTCTTCTGATTTCTCTATGATAAGTACATCGAGTCCGGAACCGGCGATGGTTTGAGCAATGCCCTGCCCCATCAATCCTCCGCCAATGATGGCGGCGTGGTTAATTAATTCGGTATCTGAAACCCGGGTCTTTTTAATTAAATCTTCAAAATTGAATTTTTCTTCCATTCCAATCCAAATAATATGAGTACAGTCCTGAAACGGCAAAAATCATACCGCAATACAAGCGATGAATTACCGTCTTTTTGTAGATATTTTCAACGGATATTCCCAAAAAATGGAAAAACGGCTCAAATTTCTATTCTTTACCGTTGACTCCCGTGCCGTAAACTTTGCCGTAAATAATAAGGGCAAGGGCAGAGACAAGACCGATGCCTGCAAATATAACCCAAATCATATAAGATTGGTCATAAGCTGTCAGTTTTTGTGCTTCGGTCAGGGTGTTGGGATCCGGGCAGTATGCAGTGAGAAGGTACCCTGAGATACCGAATCCAAGCAGCGATGCAAGGAAGGAGTGGAGATGGCTGAATCCGAGATACAACCCTTCCTCTCCTTTGGGTGCCTGCAGGGAGAAGAATTCCAGATATCTGGGAGAGATGAAGCACTCTGCTAATGCCTGGAAAACAATTCCGATAATCATCATTATGGTCACGGGATGAGCTGTAAGAATACCAAGAATAGAAATTTGTGTACCTGCTATATTTTCCAGCCAGGGGCTCATTGCCATACACACTGCGGAAAATGGCATAATGAACATCCCGACGGTCATGGTTTTAAGTGCGGAAAACTGTTTCATCATCTTATTAACAATCATGACAAAACAGACAACGATGAACGGGTTCACGTTGGATATCCATTCCGGTTTTGCTTCGTTACCCACCAATCTGATAACATATTTTGGCATCGTGGCGTAAAGCTGATGAAAGATAATCCAGAATCCGGTAATGATTAATATCAGGATAAGCAGCCGCTTGTTTTTGAGGACGCGCATCATGCCGTCAAAGATTTCTTTCGGGGATTTGTTTTCACCTCCAGCAGATACACCTTTGTAGAAAATTAAAACTGAAACAAGAGCGATAGCACACATAGCTGCGGAATAGAAGTTTACGTATTCTATGCCGAGTTCAATTCTGAGGGGGTAAGCAAAGGTTTTACCAAGAAAAGACCCTACATTAACCATTGCATAAAAGATTGAATAACCGCGGGCTCTGTTTTCCTTATCTGTGGTAACGGCAACGGTACCGGTGATGATGGATTTAATAAATGATCCGCCAAACATCAGGATTATCAATGAGGGGAGAACAATTGATTTATAGGGAAACATACCGAGTGAAAAATATCCTATACCAAGCAGGGAGAATGCCAGGATAATGGCTTTTCTGAAACCGATTTTATCGGCATATGCACCGGCAAACGGGGGGAGAAAGTAGAGTCCCGCAGAAAAGACTCCGCCGATCCATGCCGCCCAGATATCATCAAAGCCGACAACATTGGTCAGGTAAAGGGTGATACCGATAAAGACAGCGTAATAGGCAGAGCGTTCAAAAAGTTCAACAATGTTGGCGGTCCAGAAAGAGGAGGGATATTTTACTTTTACGGGTTGTGATGATTCTGACATATATTTCCGATTCGGTTAAATTTGTAATGCAAAATAGGTAAATTACCAATTATGCAAATGAAGTTTCAGGAACTTTCCTCTGATTTAGTAGTAAATAATATATATCTGTTTAAGTAAAAAGAGAATCAGCTTCATGTTGGATGTGAATAAGAACTACACAAGTTTGTTCGGGCTTATAAAAGATATGGACCTGGATAAAACATCCTGGTTCATACTGATACATAACCTGCTGCCCGTTATCGGTGTTCTGTTTTTCGGGTTTGATGCCGGCAGTATCATCTTTATTTATATTGCCGAGACCATCATCATTGGCATATTGACGGTGCCGCGCATATTACTGGCGGACAAGAATCCGGATACAACCCCGAGGGCGGACAAACGGGCCGGCTTTGGCGGGAGACTCTTTATTATGTGCTTTTTCCTTGTTCATTATAATGCATTCAACTTCGGGCAGATCACATTTATTATTCCGATGATTGCAAAAGGGGATGGTTCTGCGCTTGAGATTTTCATGAGCTTTATTTGGGATAATGAGTTTATGCACTATGCCCTGCTTTCGGTTTTTGTCACCCATACGGTAAGTTTAATATCGGATTATATAATACCCAAGGTTTATAAAACGGTATCCCCTGTGGCAATTATGTTTTTGCCGTACCCCAGAATTTTCATTCAGCAGTTTGTGGCAATATTCGGCGGGTTTGTTTTACTTGCATTGGATGCACCATTTATACTCCTTATCATGCTGCAGGTATTAAAGGCGGCGGTTGAAATTTTTGTGGATTC
>CAYYJL010000052.1:0-10256 GCA_964472245.1 uncultured Ignavibacteriaceae bacterium
CAGAACGTTTGAGCTCCTTGCCAGAATAAGAAAGAACTTAAATCTCCTTTGATGCTATCTGTTCCATTCTTTAGGGTGCCTGTTTGATGGATATGCTCAACACGCTCAGCAGTTTTTTTGAAGAGCAGCTTAACGACTGGTCTTTGCCTAAAAAGAATTTTTCTGATTTGCAGGCATGTATTACAAAGGATTTTTGGGTTAAAGGGAATGCAGTCGCCGTACAGTTTAATCCCGCCCGGATGATTTCCACATCTGCAAAAGTTGATACCAAATCCATTGCCGAACGGAAATGTTTCCTTTGCAGGGAAAACAGACCTGCTGAGCAAAAGGATTTTCACTTCAACGATGAATATACCATCCTGGTTAATCCTTTCCCTATTTTTCCCGTGCATTTTACCATTCCAAAGAATACACATACTCCTCAGGTGATTGCCGGAGAGATTTCCGCTATGTATAACCTTACGAAGACTTTCGGCGGGCAATACTCAGTGTTTTACAACGGGCCCCGCTGCGGTGCCTCAGCGCCCGATCACCATCATTTTCAGATGGGCAGTGCCGGTTTTATGCCTGTTGAAACCCGCAGAAACCCGGCCCCCCTTTTTAATAAATCAATACATCATAACAACAATTACAGCGTTCAGTTTGTTAATGACGGTCTCCGTTCTTTTGTTGAATTCACACTGGCGGACAGCTCCTCTGAGCAAGCTTACATTGATGCAATGGAAAAGTTTATTGCTTTCTACACCGTATATATGCAGGAAAATATTGAGCCGATGCTCAATATCATTTCTTACCTGGAAAAGAGCACCGGCAATATTGTATTTCTCTTTCTGCTGCGCTCCAAACACAGACCGGCTAGATATTTTTCTGAAGGGGCTGATGCAATGATTATCAGTCCTGCATCAGTTGATGTCGGCGGAAAAATCATAACACCGCGCCGGGAAGATTTTGACCGGATAACAGAACAAGATATTAAAGAGATGTTTGCAGAAGTGTTTATCCCCGCCGGTAAAATAGAACACCTGTATCACGAATATATAAAGTTATAATACCATAAAAAACCCCGTTCAGATTTGACGGGGTTTTTTATTATATGGAATACCGGGTCTTATAAATCCTCAGCGTCGCCGCTGGTCTTAATTCTTCTTTCCCTGAATTTTGTATCAAGTTTATAGGAGATTCCCAGATATACAACCCGGGAGTCAAACTTTCTTTCACTGTTCATAAGAAATCCGGCTCCGGTTCCCTCAGAACTAAACTTTCTTGTATTAAATATATCACTCACGCGGGCAGTTAAAGAAAGTTTGCCGTCAAGAAAATCCTTCTTTCCTGCAAGGTCTATACCATACATTTCTTTAACTTTTCCCTGTGCAAGAACCTGGTTGCCGCCCCAACCCATTGAAAAACTAATGGAAGGTGAGTTATACATCCCAACTACCTGCAGACTGAAATCGGGAGAAATAACAAAATTTGAATTTATACGCGCCGTCCAGCTTTCCCCTTTATTACTGATCGGGTTCTGAACTGTACCTCCTTCAATTGCAGCATTAAAGTAAGAAAATGCTGCCTGCATACGCCACCATTTAGCCAATGGCTGCATAAAGACAAGCTCTGTGCCGTAATTTGTTCCGCTTGCTATATTCTCATATGTATTATATATAGCACCGTTGGATTGCAGCGTGCTGACAATGGAAATTATATCGTGCGTCTTTTTGTAAAACAAGGTTGAGGTAATACTGGTCATAGCAAATGATGTCTGATATTCAAACTCATATGCATCAGTATACTGCGCATCCAGATATGGGTTACCTGCAACTATGTTCATGGAGTCAGCCACATCAACAAATGGATTCAGCTGCCGGTTATTCGGTCTGTCCACTCTCCTGCTGTAGCTTAACAGCAAATCATTATTTTCCGCAAGTTTATATCCAACGTGCATACTCGGGTAGAGAGAGAAATAGGAGTTTTCAAACTTAACTCCCTGGGAGGTCAGATTTCCTAAACCAATTAATTGCTCCCCGCGCAAACCTGCCAGATACTTAAAGCTACCAATTTCTGAAGTAAACGTTGCATAAATGGCATGGAGCTGTTCTGTATAATCAAAATAATTCTGCTGAGTTGCATCAGCATTCCATGTGCCTCCGCTGAATATATACGAGTCATTATTGGATGCCAGGTCCTTATACTGGCTCCTGAATCCTGCCTCCAGTTTGGTTTTCTCTCCAAGAGGTTCTACGTAATTTGATTGCAGCACCCACTGGTCATTGGAGTTTCCTGATGTTCCTCTCGTCTGCACAGGTGCAGCCGGTGTATTGGAGGATAAATCTGTATCCACGCTGTATATATCTTCATCCCTGTCCATAGTCGTGGTGGAAAACATAAGGTCAGTCACCAGTTCACGGTCTTTCTTTTCAAACAACTGTCTGTGCGTAAAAGTGAAATTATTGGAGGAGATATTCCTGTCCGCATCGCTGGAGCGGATATATGCTCGGGTTAAATCGCGGCTGCCGTTATAATTGGCATTGGAAAGTGTATTCCTGAAAACAGGAGAAAATGTCCGGTACTGATATGCAAAGGTCAAAGTGGCTTTATCAGTCAGATAATAATCCAGCCCTGCACCAATATTATGATTACTGAATCTGTTTACTCCGGTACTGTTTTGATCAAAATAGCTTACTGAACTTCCTATGAAATTAGTTCTGTTTGTCAGCGATGTTGCGCTGAATCTGTTAAACCTTGTGTCATAATTTCCGAAAAAATTAAAATCACCTTCTTTAAGATTCAGGTTAAGGGATGTATTATATTTATCACCTGTTCCTGCATTCAGTGAAGCTACACCGTTAAATCCGCTGTTTCCTTTTTTCTTCAGCTTTATATTAATAATGCCTGCGGTTCCTTCCGGATTATATTTTGCAGAAGGATTAGTTACCAGTTCGATGCTTTCAATGTTGCTTACGGGAATCTGGGCTAATATATCCGAAGCACTTACACCTGACATACCTGCCGGTCTGCCGTCAATCAGAATTGTTAAGTTGCTGTTGCCGCGGTAACTTACTGTACCATCGGCATCAACCTGTACGGAGGGTATATTCTGCAGAACATCGGTTGCGTTACCCCCTGCTGATGTTAAATCTTTATCAACATGTATAACTTTCTTATCCAAATGATTGGTATATAGTTCTCTTTCTCCTGACACCACCACTTCGTCCAGATTAACCGATTCCGAAAGAAGTGAGACCTCACCGATAAGTATCTCGGGGTTCTTTGGCGTCAGCATTAAGTCCTTAAAAACCTTGGTCTTGTACCCGATAAAGCTGATACTCAGGTCATAACGCCCGGCGGACAGTTTTTCTAATGCAAACTCGCCTGTCACCCGCGTGATGGTGCCTCCGGCTATGGAGGAATCTCTCTTATTAATCAGCACGAGGTTTACATATTCCATGGGTGTACGGGAAAGAGAGTCCAGCACTTTTCCGCTGATGCGTCCTTCAAAACCCTGCCACTGCTGGTTCTGCCCGTGCAGTGTAAATATGGTTATTAAAATTAAAACAGAAGTTAAATATCTTAACATGTAGCTTTCTTATTCTTAATTGGTATCGGTATTTAGATGCCCGTAATGCCGGGAAGGTTTAACATTTCAGGTGCAAATATGTGCTCTGACATTGGTTTATTATATACTTTATGACCGGCGGTTATTAAACCTGATGAGGATTAAATCCGGTCAGCGGCAGAGTTCCTCATCTACTACATACCTGCCGAAATTTTATCCCCCAAAGGGCATTTTTTTTGCGTGGAATCTCTTGTTCAAATACCTTTAATTAGTTGATGTATTAACAAATTTCTTTGGTTTGTTAATAGGAATAGAGTATTTTCAATAACCACATCATTAATTTTGCCGGAGTTTGAAATCCGGCCTGCAGGGCAGCGTTGAAGCCCGTGCAGAATCATCCAAGGAGGTATGTATAGGAATGAATGTTACAACAACCGGTAAACACTTTACAGTGTGTAATAACGCAAAATGCAGCACAACATTTTTAGTTGACCCGGAGGAAGAACCCGGTCAATTAGGGCACATCTGCCCAAAGTGCAACCGAAAAACCCTTTCTCACCATCTCGTTCAATGTTCCTCCTGCGCCACCATTGTTAATATGATCCGTGCCTCAGAAACTGAGGAAAAGGTCGTATTCAATGTGGATAAGTGCTCCCATTGCGGCGGTACTGTTGAAGACGAATGGGATATAGAACCCCTCTATATGCCGGATTCCTATATCTGAAATATTTTTTCAAAAAAGGGCATTATCCACGCGCTAATGCCCTTTTTTTATGCTCTTCCGCTGTCATTCTCCACGTTCGTTCATCACAATTTTAGAAAAAACTCCCCTAATTTTTAGTAAATTTAAAGTTTATTTCCCGGAAACATTAAATAATAGGATAAAAAATGATCAGAAACATCTTCCGTAAGGAAAATCTCCTGGTCCTCATGCTGCTTGCCGTTTTAACCGGCTGTTCTTCTTCTCAGCATATGGATCACACAACCACGGCACCGGTCAGTAAACCGGCTGCGGCAGATTGGTTGAATCTTGATACCGTAAAAGCCGGAAAGTTTGATACCGGTAAAATGTGGACCTTTGATTTCCCCCCTAAACAGCACTTAAAAGAAACATACAATTTTGAAGCAACCGATGAGTGGCTGGACAATGTCAGAATGGCAGCTCTCCGTTTTGCCAACTATTGCTCTGCATCGTTTGTTTCTGAAGATGGTTTGGTTATGACCAACCATCACTGCGCAAGACAAAGTATAACCCAGGTAACCGGAGAAGGTGAAGACCTTCATAAAAACGGATTCTGGGCACCAACTCTTGCTGATGAAAGAAAAGTACCGGGGCTTTACGTAGATCAGCTGGTTGAAATCCATGATATTACCACAGAAGTGCAGGCAGCTATGGATAAAGGCGCAGATCAGAAAGAAAAAGATGATCTGAAAAAAGCTAAGACCAAAGAACTTGAAGATAAATACACCGGCGAAACAGGTCTTAAATATCAGACGGTTACTTTATTCAACGGCGGTAAATATTCTCTCTATGGATTCAAAAGATATAATGATGTCCGCCTTGTTTTTGCACCTGAAGAACAGATGGGCTTCTTTGGCGGCGATCCTGATAATTTCACCTATCCCCGCTACAACTTAGATTACTCATTTTTCCGTGTTTATGATGAAAATGAAAACCCCATCAAATCCACCCATTATTATAAATGGAGTGAAAAAGGCCCGACATGGGGTGAACCGATTTTTGTTGTCGGTAATCCGGGTACAACCAACCGCCTTAAATCAGTTGCACAATTGGAATACTTCCGTGATATATCATATCCGCTGCAACTTGAACTCCTGAACGCACTGGTAACAGTGTACGGTGAAATGCTTCAGGAATTCCCGGAAAGAGAACTTGAACTTTCCGACTCATACTTTGGATTTATGAATTCACAAAAAGCTTTTGGCGGCATCCTTTCCGGTCTCCGCAACCCGATCTTCATGCAGAAGAAAAAAGACTTTGAAATGACTTTCATGAAGGAAGTTATGAAAAGACCTGAGCTGAAAGCTTCCGTTGGCGGTCTGTGGGATTCAATCCTTTCTGTCCGTAATGAATACAGAACTTTTGCTTACAAGAGTTTTGCTTCAAACATGAGCCCCCTCTTTACTGCTAAATATTTCTTCTTTGCTAAAGCTCTTATTGATCTGGCAAAAGAAATGAAAAAGCCGGAAGATGAAAGACAGCCGATGTTCAAAGGCGAAATGCTTGATAAATATATAGAAAACCTCTGGCCGGAAAAATTTGATAAAGCGCTCACCGATAAAATGCTTGCTCAAAACATTCGTTTATTTGCATTAGCACTTGGTGAAAATAATCCGTTAGTTGTTAAACTCAGCGGCGGAAAAACCGGCAAAGCAGCAGCTGAATACTGCCTCTCTAAATCAAGAATCACCACCAAAGAAGGTGTTCTTGCAATGACAAAGATGAGCCCGGATCAGATACTCAACAGCGGCGACCCGTTCATTGATTATGTTCTTGCTACCTTTGATGAAGGCGTTGCACTGCAGGCCCGTTCAAAAGCACTTAACGTAAGAGAGTCTGACTACAATCAGAAACTTGGCCGCGCATTGTTTGAAGTTTACGGAACATCCATTCCGCCTGACGCAACATTCTCACTCCGTATATCAGACGGTGTTCTTAAAACCTATGATTATAACGGAACCAAAGCTCCTGTATTCACCACCTATTATGGTTTATACGACCGCTTCTATTCTAACGAAGGCAAATTCCCATGGAATCTCCCTGACCGTTGGGTAAATCCACCGGCAGAATTAGATCTGGAAACCCCGATGAATTTTGTCGCTACCAATGATATCATCGGCGGTAACTCAGGTTCTGCTATGATTAACAAAAAAGGTGAAGTTGTCGGTATCGCATTCGACGGCAATATCGAAAGCTTGCCCGGTCAGTTTATCTTTGATGAAACAGCAAACAGAACCGTTGCTGTACATTCATCAGGTATTCTTGAATCAGTTGCCGATGTATATAAAGCAACCAGATTGGCAAATGAACTCCGTGCCGGTAAAATGGCAGCAGGGGACAACACCAAAAAAGATGTTCAGACTAAATAATATTTAGTTAAAAACTTATATACAAAAAACCCCCGTACTCCGGGGGTTTTTTGTTTTATCTTTATTTCTTCTTCTTGGATTCATATTTCCAGTTACGCCCCTTATTTTCTGCCAGCCATTCAATTGAAGTTGCCATCCGTTTCAGCCGGGTTGGTTCCGTTTTTGCTTCGGTAATCCATTCTATATACTCACGTTTCATGCTGTCTGAACTTGCATGGTAGTTTTTTTCTGCTTGTTTGTTCTTCTTAAGGGCGGTAAGAAAATAGCCGGGAGTCTGGGGAGGCGCCTTTGCCGCTTTGGTTTTTTCAATTTTGATACCTGCTTCATTCAGCTTCATGGCTGTTTTTATATATTTAGTCAGAATACGAGCTGCGGGTAAATCTTTCTTGCTTCGTATATATCCTAAGTCCCCCATACCACCGCTTCCTTCCTCCTTAAATATTTTATCCGGGTCCGGCATTACTTTCCGTTTCCAAAAGCCAAAGGCACAGTGCTCCTTAAACCCGGACATGTAACAGAGCTGGCCTTTATACTCAAAATGCGGGAAACTCCATTTTATGGTTTCATTGCAATCAGGACAAGCATTATGCACTATCTTCCTGATGTGTTCCAGTATCTCCTTTGCAAATGGCTGCATCTTTTGTATATACTTATCAACCCGTTCATCTGTCTGCGGCATATAAGAACTCCTTTCTGTACATAGTGAGAGAACTCAGTTTATAGATAAAAATCAAACACTCCGATTTCCGGAGAAGAACCAAACCGTACGGGAATCCGCGTTGTTCCTATTCCGCGGGATACATACATATTGGTGCCGTCAACCTCATACAATCCCGATACATATTTGCCGCTGCCCGGGGGAAGCACCGGCGCAAATCCTAAAATCTGAATCTGTCCACCGTGTGTATGCCCGCTGAATACCATATCCACTTTAACGGAATGAGATTTTTTTACCTCGTTAATCCTGTGAATATGTGCGGGACAGTGAGCGGCAACAATGTTCAAATCGGAATGTTGATATCCACTAAATGCACTTTGTTCATCCGGTTCCCCTCCGATCAGATCGTCAAGTCCGGTAATCTGTATGCTCTTTCCATCATGTTTAATAACAGCAGAATCGTTAATTAAAAACCGACCATTGTTACTGCTAAAGAGTTCATATAGTTTCTCCTGTTTAGTGAAAGACCACCACTCCCAATTTCCCATAATGCCAAATTTGCGGCTCTGCCTGTCCAACCCCCGGTAAAAGCTTTCAATTAAATGAAAATTCCCGTTCCTGTCTATCATATCACCGGTAAACAATATGCAGTCCGGCCTCTCAAGATTAATTTTCTGAACAATCCTCTTATGCATGTCGTTAAACTCCCGCAAGTGAAGGTCGGATACCTGAATCAGGCGGAAGCGTTTGTTTCCGTTACCTATTTTGTGCCGCGTAATTTTAAAGCTGTGAAGTTCCAACACAAACGCATCCAGCAGCATATAACTAAAAAGCGCTGCTCCTCCAATTTTTACAAAATGTCTTCGTTTCACAAAACACCCGCTGCTAAAAATAATGAGAAAATAATCAATGCAGCCGCCACAATTTTTTGCAGCCCTTCAAGAGTCATTTTTTTAATAAACCTGTTGCCTAAAAATGCCCCTGCAAATGCAGAGAACACGCCCGCCGTAAGCAGTCCGGCATTTGCCCCTGCAGCATTCCAAACATCCCCGCTTGTATATATACTAAGCCGGGCTATATCCACCAGGCAGGCAATTGCAATTCCCGTTGCAATGAATGTTTCCTTGCCGAGCCCGCTCCGTATCAGAAACACACTCCTAAGAGCCCCCTGGTGTCCGGAAAGACCGCCAAAAAATCCGCTGAGAAAACCGCCTATACCAAGATATTTTTTGTCAAACTCCAATCGCTTCAAACCCGGAACGATATCAAACAGAGAAAAAAGAATTAACAGGGAGGCAATAAGAAGATTTACCGGAACCAGATTAAATTCCAGGGTTCCTGCTTCAACGGTATATACTGTTTCTGCTACAGCAATATATTGAAGCAGATATGCTCCAAACACGGCAGCAGGTATAGCGGGAATGCCAAACCGCAGAAGCACACCGCGGTCCAAGCTGCTTCTCGTGAGTATAAACTTATATATATTATTAAGAAAATGGATAACTGCAGTCAAACCCACAGCTGTTTCAGCAGGAAAATATAAAAGGAAAACCGGCAGCATGATGGTCCCAAGTCCGAATCCGGAATAAAATGTCAGCAGGGAACTGCCAAACGCAGCTATGCTGAGAATCAGTATATCTGTCACCTGCTGATTCCGCTAACTCTTTTCAGCATTTAGCTGTCTTCCGTTTTTTACCGAGACTGCCCCGTGCAATCACCTTGTCTATATACGGAATAACCTCCGGAACCTTACATGCGGTGCCGCCCATATCCACCGTTATCTTCCCTATCTTCTCACCTGTCTTTTTGCATACTTCTGTAAGTTCCTTCACATAACAACCCACTGCTATAACAAACATATTCATGGTGTAACGGACACGATTCCGTTCCGTATGTATTTCTTTTTCTATCCTCTTCAGCAAAGCTTTGTATACCTTGGTATCAATTTCACTATCATCTTTTACCGATGTTATTGCAGCCAGTGTACACCAGCCCGCTGCAGCCACAAACTCCCTTTTATCGTCTATCCATTTGAGCCCCATTTCCGCACCAAACGGGCTTTCAGCAGCCGTCCATGCAACAGCGTAATCACTAAGCATAGACCAGTATGCCGCATTAACCCAGTCCTGCAGATTCTTTTTGCTCATTTTCATGGGGTCAGAGATTAATCCCGCCAGATACATCGCATCGGAATTTCCTGTTGCGTATAATTCCAGAGCCAGTTCATGGTTGGTTTTAACCTTTTTCACAATCTTTTTCAGCTCTTCAATTTTAACCCCGAAAAGCGGTTCCTTTCCGCCGTGGTTAATCCAGGTTTTTTTAGTCTGCGCAGTGCCCAATGATTCCAGCAGTATCATAATTTCTTTAGCGGTCATGAAATCTCCTGATTATTATCGTGAATTAATTGAAACAGGGAGGAAAAATAACATTTTTCTTGTCAAACATCTTTAAATTACAGGGTGATATTTCCTCCCGGAGGTCTTTTGTTATAAAATTTATTGTATTTTTAAGGTTTAAACACAACCTTTTTCAAACAAAAAACACTTGCACAAAAAAACTCGTAAAATTTTGTCTGTTGCCATACCAAAAGGCGGCGTGGGGAAAACAACCACCGCGGTTAATCTAGCTGCATCACTTGCAGTTGCCGAAAACCGCGTCCTCCTGATTGATGCAGATCCCGCCGGCACCTGCTCTGTATATCTCGGACAGCAGCAGGCAGGGATCACGGACGATCTTTCTCATGTGTTCTCCTTTACCAGAAAACTTTCTCAGGTCATACAGCAGACCTCCATCCCATATTTGGATTTTATTCCCGCAGGAACCGCATCATACCAAAGTGAAGAACGGCTCTCCCGCCTTACTTCTAATATTCTGCTGTTAAAAAATATTCTTGCGTATGAATGCAAGGATTATGACTATATCATCTTTGACTGCCCC
>CAYYJL010000053.1:0-10149 GCA_964472245.1 uncultured Ignavibacteriaceae bacterium
AATTTTATGATGAGGTAGTCATGGAATATTACGAACTCCACCCCGAAACACCACAACTCAGATACATTAATAAGGCGGTTCAGGTCCTTAAAGATGGCGGCGTCATCATTTACCCCACAGATACGGTTTACGGACTCGGCTGCGATATTTTTAATAAAGAAGCCCTGGAAAGAATTTTCTCAATAAAAGCTGATACCTCTTCCAAATTGTTAAGCTTTGTCTGCCCGGATTTGAAGGATATTGCCAAATATGCCAAGGTTTCAGATTATGCATACCGGACTATGAAACATTTGCTGCCGGGACCTTACACCTTCGTTTTGCCTGCCGCAAGGGAGGTTCCCAAAAAACTATGGAGCAAAAGAAAAACGGTAGGGATAAGAATCCCGAATCATCAGATAGCACTGACGCTTGTCAGTGAATTAGGCAACCCGATTATCAGTTCCAGCGTGACAAACCGTGCGGGAGAAGTGCTTTCCGACCCGCTTGCTATACAGACCTTATTCGGCAGCTCAGTGGATTTAATGCTTTCCGCGGGGCATCTTTCCGCAATGCCTTCCTCAGTTATTGACCTGAGTTCTGATGCGCCGGAAGTCATAAGAGAAGGTGCAGGTGATGTCAGCTTATTTGTTTAAGGGTATTCCGGGCATGATGCGGGGGTTCAGCCGGGGTATTCTTATCATTTTTGGTGCCTTGATTTTGTTTCAGCCCTCTGTGCTGGCAGGAAAAGATTCCGCCCTGGTACGGTTTGAGCCATTTCTGAATAAAGTTTATAAAGGATATTTTATTAAAGACGGCAAGCAGGGGGATATGTTTGACGTTTTTTACTGGGAGAAAATCCTGAACGGTAATGCAATCCGTGCGATGCATTCGGTGAATGACGGTATATACGGCGGCGAGACTATTTTCCGGTTTGACAGGGAGTCAGGCGTCATCCAATTTTATTATTTCACGACTGCGCATTTTATGACCAAAGGTACTGTCAGTTTTGAGGGGGATGTAATGCTGACCGACGAAATAGTTGAAGGAAATGATGAAGGGATAACCAGAGTGCGTGCGGAAACAAGGTTGCTGCCGGACGGGCGGGTTCATGTAAAATCCCAAATGCTGAAAAAAGGGGAATGGATTTTTGGCCATGAAATCTACTATACAGAGACACCAGGCACTTCAGTAAAGTTCAAGGACTGAATTTTCTGCCCTGATTTGGAGTATTTTCACAGAATTCCGGCCGGGTGTTTGCCTTCTCAGAATATCGGACTAAATTGCATATCCGGTTTGGGAATTTGATTTTCCGGACCGGATTTTTTATAATTTTTGCGAACGATGGAACTAAAAAAAAGCGATAAAAAGCGTACAGTCCTGCGGGTGCGGGTAAAAAAGGATAAATCTGCGGGAGTGGAAAAAATCCTCGGGGAAGTGGAGTATCATAAGGAATTCACCTCGGCGTTTGGCATATCTAAAAGGGATATTTTAGTGTGGCTTCCCCCTTCTTACCGCAAGGATACCAAAAAGTTCTATCCCGTGCTTTATATGCATGACGGGCAGAATATACTTGATCCTAAAACTGCTTATGTGGGTGTGGACTGGCGCGTTGATGAGACGCTGACCCGTCTTATGAAAAAGGGGCTTATGCGGGAAATCATTCTCGTTGGGATTAACAATACCAACGACCGTTTGGATGAATACAGTGACCGTGAAAAAGGAAAGCAGTACCGCAAATTTATTACGCAGGAGTTAAAAACATTTATTGATTCCAAATACCGCACACTTTCCGCTGGGGAGCATACAGCAATCATGGGTTCCTCCATGGGAGGGCTTTGTTCCCTGCTGACAGCATGGGAATTTTCCGAAGTGTTTCAGATGGCTGCGTGTCTTTCCAGTTCTTTTTATTTTGATCATCAGAGAGTGTTCCGCTTGATAGAGGAATACTACGGCCACAAAAAGAAATTAAGATTATATATTGACAGCGGGGAAGACGGCAAGCGTGATGCACAGAAAATGTTCTGCCTGCTGACCACTAAGGGATTCACCATTGGTGAGGATATAGATTATTTTTATGACCCGGGGGCACAGCATACGGAAAGCGCATGGGCAAACCGGTTAGAGCGGCCGCTGCTTTATTTATTCGGCAAGCGTTGAGGGATTGCGGTAAAATGCACTCCGCCCTTTAACCATATATAATTCCCATCCCGTACTGCTCAATATTTTATTTGCCTCACTGATTTCTTCAGGTGAGTGAGTTTCCAGGATTATATACTTCGTTTTTTTAAGTGTTTCTGCACCGCCGCGCAGTGCAATGCCTCCGAAACCTTCAATATCAATTTTTAAGACAGTGATTGCTTCGGCGGGATACGGCTGCAGCAGGGCATCTAAGGTATCTGCCTTCACCGTTCTTTTAATGCTTCCTGATTCAGAATAAACTGAGTTGGAGCCCTCCAGAGGATTATCATATTGTATGTGAAGTTCATCCTGCTTGTCAGAAACAGCAGCGGGAATGCCATGCCACTCAAATGTGCCGGGAATTGTTTTTAACCGTTCGGTAGTAAAGTCGAGTGCTTCCGGTATCATATCAATACCGGTAACACGTGAATTTTTATTCAGTGCAAACCACCACCGCACGCTGATACCAAGGTTAATGCCTAAATCAATGATAATCGGTTTGGCTTCACTGCGGATTGCGGATTCTAATGATGGCTCCCTCAGTTCGCCTTCAATAAAATTATCATATATACTGAGGAATTCATTATAAGTGCCGATAACCCCGAACCGGTTAAATCTGAAGGCAAACGGTACTCCGCGGAACAGATAAACAGCTGTGCCGAGATAAAATCCTTTAGGGCCGTAGTGGAGTATTGCCCTGGCTGTTTGTGATGGATAAATGAGAAGGCCGCGTATATATTCTTTAAGAGTAAGTTTCATCCGGGGGAATGTATAATGTGTAATTATAAAAAAGGAAGCCGGTGTTTCCGGCTTCCAATATCAGGAAAAGATTTATTTTCTCAGGCGCAATTTATATGCATGCAGTTCCTGATTTAATTCTTCCGGGAGTTTTTCACCAAAAGATTTGAAGTACTCGCGCAAATCCAATACTTCATCTTCGGCTTTTTCTCTGTCAACATGAAAAAGCTCAGTCATTGCTTCTGCGGAGATGTTAAGCCCGGTTAAATCCAGCGCACCATCTACCGGCACAAGACCCAGCGGGCTTTCTTTTGCTTCAGCTTTTCCTTCTACGCGCTCGAATATCCATTTCAGCACACGTATGTTTTCTCCGAATCCCGGCCAAATAAATTTACCGTTTTCATCCTTACGGAACCAATTGACATAATAAATTTTAGGGAGTTTAGTTTCATCCGCAGATTTGCCGAGATTCAACCAATGCCTGAAATAATCAGCCATATGATAACCGCAGAAGGGGAGCATGGCAAATGGATCATGTCGCAGCTGACCCGCACCGCCAACTGCCGCTGCAGTCATCTCTGACGAAATAGTTGCGCCAAGATAGGTTCCGTGCTGCCAGTTAAATGCTTCAGTAACCAAAGGAATTACGCTGGCTCTTCTTCCGCCAAAAAGAATTGCAGAAATTGGAACGCCTGCGGGGTCTTCCCATGCGGGGTCAATCACCGGGCACTGATGAGCAGGAGCCGTAAAACGGGAGTTGGGATGTGCAGCCGGTCTGCCTGAAGAGGGTGTCCATTCCTTGCGCAGCCAATCCACAAGATTTGCAGGTTTTTCATCGGTCATACCTTCCCACCAGATATCGCCATCAGGGGTAATAGCCACGTTAGTGAATATCGAATTTTTTGAGGCGGATTTCATTGCGTTAGCGTTGGTTTTCATGGAAGTTCCGGGAGCCACACCAAAAAAGCCTGCTTCCGGATTTATTGCGTACAATCTTCCGTCCTTTCCAAACTTCATCCATGCGATATCATCTCCTACAGTTTCAACCTTCCAGCCGGGGAGTGTTGGGGTGAGCATTGCAAGATTAGTTTTTCCGCATGCACTGGGGAATGCCGCAGCTATATATTTTTTTACTCCGGCAGGATTGGTTATGCCGACAATAAGCATATGCTCAGCCATCCAGCCCTCATCTCTTGCCATTGCAGAAGCGATGCGTAAAGCAAAGCATTTTTTGCCCAGCAGCGCATTGCCGCCGTATCCGCTGCCAAATGACCAGATTGTTCTTTCTTCCGGAAAATGGACAATGTATTTGGTTGAATTGTTTGGCCAGGGCACATCATTTTCATTAGGTCCGAGCGGCTTGCCTACAGAATGGAGACATTTAACAAATTCTCCCTCTCCAAGGACTTCCAGCACTTTGGCACCCATGCGGGTCATGATTTTCATATTGCATACCACGTAAGGGGAGTCAGTAAGCTGCACGCCGATGTGCGCGATATCTGAACCGAGGGGTCCCATGCTGAAAGGGATAACGTACATGGTACGTCCTTTCATGCAGCCGGTGAATAAACCATTCAGTTTAACTTTCATTTTGAGCGGGTCTTCCCAGTTATTGGTAGGACCGGCATCTTCCTTTTTTCTAGAACAAATAAATGTTCTGTCTTCCACACGGGCTACATCGCCGGGGTCTGATGTACAGTAGTAACTTCCGGGGCGTTTTTTGTCGTCTAATTTTATGAAAGCTCCCTTGTGGACAAGCAGGGAAGCCATGTTGTTGAATTCCTCATCAGTACCGGTACACCAGTAAACTTTTTCCGGCTGGGTAATCTGAGCCATCTCATTCACCCAGTCCTGCAAGTGTTTGTTGTTGGTCATAAAAATTCCTGTTCTAAATTTGCGTGTGTTTACACGGAAAGCCCCTTATATTGCTCCAAAAGGGCATTTCCGCAATATTATTGTTCCAAATGTACGAAACAGCCCCTGTAATTCAAAAGAGAAAGGAATGCGGCTGTGTTAAGGAATCATATACATTTTAGCGTAGTATGTACATTTAGTGAACAATGATTTCAGCTTAATGACACCGTTGATGGCAGCAGCTGTTCATTTATTGAACAAAGCTGATTATATACACCCCTGTGCGGGAACTTTTAGCGCGGCTCATACGTACAATTATTAAACAATGCGTGAGAGTGTGATGAACACAAGATTTATAAAATTTGTCTCCTTTTTGCTCCTCTATTCGACTGATGCTTACACGGGAATCCCTGACCGGGAAATACTGAAACATAAACCCGCTTATCTTGGCATGGATGCAGGCAGGGAGAATGATGCAATATTTATTGCAGGATGGCGGTCTGCAGAAAACGACTTACTAAAAGGTACCCCGGGTTATTATGTGCTTGGCATGCCGGCTCCCTGGGCAAAGGAGTTTATTGACATCTGTCAAGCCCGTTATGGAATTCAGGTGCATCTTAGAGGCTGCATTATAACCGATGAAATATTATTTGAAACCGCCGGATATAACGAGTGCATAAAAAACAATCTTAAAAAAATCTTTGGCGATTTTGACGAAGATACACTGTGGGATGAAGCAAGAAGCAAATATGAAAAGAAGAGTTCACCGGTAAGAGCAGATATTAAATAACCACGTTGCTGCATAACTCAGGAGATATATAAAAAAAGGAGAGGTGATTTCCGCCTCTCCTTAATAGCATTGTAAATCATGTTTTATTGAAGTAGCACATCTTTTTGGTGATGGCCTGCCCTCTGCCATAATTTAACTAACAAAATTCCATCTGATGGTGAACTATTACAGAATTAGAACTGTAAACAAAGTATTACATCGTGGATCCCTTTTGTAGTTTATTTGTATATATAACGGATTAGTTCCGTTTCCCAAGAGCTATATATGCTTTTCCATTTTTGAAGCCGGCCGCTGCGACTGTGTTGTTTTTCATTGCTATTGAGCTAAATTGTGCTTGCGGATTAACAGTCGTTTCCACCCATGTGCTCCCATTATAATGTGCCAAGAATCCAAAAGATCCGGCAACAAAAATATCATTTGCAGCATTGCCTCTTATAGCTGTCAATACCGGATAACCGGGATAAAAGCTGGATTCCCATTGGTGATTTGTCCAAATATGCAAACCATACCCTGCGGTATAAAGTTTTGTTCCTGTTGCCGACCATATGGATGCAGTAAATTCAGGTACCTCAGGAGTTACAGCTGTTATTGATAAATCGGGATTTATTTTGAATATTTGTTTGAATGAATGTTCGTAAAAATCAGCGGCAGCACAAAAAATCTCCTGTCTCCCGGTCAAACGATTGTTTACTCCTATAAGATCATGAATTTCACAGTTGAACCCTGTTTCAATTTTTTCCCAAGCAGACCCATTAAAATATATAACTTTACCCAAGCTGCCAGAGGCATACAGCTCTTGGGAAGAATTACACCAAGTACTAAAAATCTTCCATCCAATGAACAAATCAATTAATTGAATTTGGGTAAATGTTCCTTGTTTATATCTCATGAGAACTGAATACCATATATCATTTTCATCTACAGAACTAACTGCAGTGATGCTCCAGAATGAGCCGTTATACCATATTTTATGAAGCGTCCAATCTACTCCATCCCAATGCACAGCATTGTAAAGGTTAGGAATAGGATCCCCTGGTACATCATTCATATAAATCTCCCCTACTGCCCAGATATTATTATCATTAATAATTGTTACATCATATAGTACGCTTGAACTATGCTGTCCAAACTCCCAGGTTTGCCAGGAAAAATTATGGCTGGTTGTATCCATCGTTGTTACAACTGCAGAATTACTGGTTCTGTCATCCTTGCCATCATATCTGATAACTGCTCCAAAGTTAAAACTTTGTGATGGCAGTAGACTGTCAACGTAAAGGACGGTGTCTTTGTTTACTGATAAAAAACGGGCTATTTCACTGCCGTCCTTTTTAATGGCAACATCCGCCGGTTGGGTAAGGTTGCTGAACTTGAGCTCAAGCCATACCTCGGTGCAGGAAGCATCAAGTACGGTAAGCGTAATTTCAGTTTGTCCAAAGGGACTTGAGGGTTCTGAGCAGGAGTAAAATGCAGTTAAGGAAAGGAAAAATAAAACCGCACGCAGAAAGCGGGTTTTTAATAGAACAATGAAACTGATTCCCATTATCTCAACTTATTTAGTTATAACACAAAAATAAGCAGAAAAAATCAAAACATAAATAAATACTTAACCTTTTATAACCCACCTGTGTATGTCTGCATTATTCCGGAACGGCATTGACCACAGTGAACACAAAGAATGCACAAAATACACAGAGAGGAACCGAAGTTCCTCTCTGTTATTAACAATTTATCATTCCCCTAAGGCAATCCTGTTAATCGTATCTCATTCTGAAATCGTGTTTTATTTGAGCAGGATCATCTTTCTGGTTTCAGTGAAGGAACCCGCACTGATGGTATAGAAATATGTTCCGCTGGAAAGGTGCTGCGCATTAAAGGAAACGGTATATATACCGCTTTCCTGCTCACTGTTAACGGGCTCCGCCACCAGACTTCCTGCAGCGTCGTATATCTTAAGTGTTACCTTCGACTTATGAGGAAGTGTGTAAGATATCGAAGTCGCAGGATTAAACGGATTGGGGAAATTCTGCTTTAAGCTGAATGCAACGGGCTGCAGTTCCCGCACATCTGTTGTGGTACCTGTTACCGTCAGGGATAGTGGAATAATAACTTCACCTTCGTCGGCATCGTTGGAGGTGATGGTCAGCGTACCCGTATAGGTGGTATCTTCTGTTAATCCGGACGAATTAAAAGAAACACGTATAGTATCACTCACACCGCCGCCAAGGACACCGGAACTTTTTGAAAGCTGCAGCCAGGGCAAATCTTCCGTTGCACCGCTGCCGGCAGAGGTAGATATAGTATATATCAGATTGCTGAATGAGCCGGCATTTTTGATGATCAAATTTTGCGTTGATACGGTATCTTTTTTCTGCGTCTGACTCATTGAAGCTGAATTAACTTCAATATCAACCCGCTGATTGCGTATATACAAGTTTTGAGTGGAATTTGCTCCCGCTGCTATATTTACCGTAACAGTATCGGTAAAGAATCCTATTCTGCTGATGATAATGGTATGGGTTCCTTCTGCAGTGCGCAGTGAAAAAGTGCCCTGTGCATTGGTGGTTACGGATTTACCCGCCTCAACAAATCTTACCGATACGTTTGGTGCCGGCGTGGTAGTTCCTTTTTCATAAACGACACCTTGTATTCCTCCCGCTTTTTTATTATTAAAGCTGAAGAGGAACAAGCCGTTGGATATATCCGATACAGCAATCGTTCCGGAGGGGAAAAACGGCCATGCACCCCATGCCCCGGAAAATCCGCTGCCGGATCCTGTATATGTATCATAGTAACCTACTTCAACCGGGTCGGCCGGATTATTAATGTCTAAAATTTTCAGCCCTTCGGTATAATGGGATATATAACAAAAACCGTGTTTAATTCTCGGTTCGTGGGCAATGGTTCCGGATGCACCAAGATATTGCCCGACCAGCAGAATGGAATCATCATTTGCGGGGTTGGTATCCCAGAGACGGGATACATCCCATATCTTGACGGTTAATCCTGCCTGTTCATCAGTAGAGATTAGCGTCTTCCGGTCTTCAGTGATCCATGAGTTATGTGAAAATCCGTTGTTATATATATGAGAGGTAACCAGCTGCGGGTTTGCCCTGTTGCTGATGTTTACCACATCAATATGCCCGGGGAACTCATTAATGTTGTGCGAAAACATCAGTGAATCCTTAATATATGCATCGTGAACATACCGGGGAGCAAACACTCCAACAGACTGGGGATTAACCGGATCTGCCAGAGAAAAAATCCGGATGCCGCCTTGATTATCGCCGGCACCAATAGTAGCTGTTCCGCCATTCAGTGTTATATATCCGGCGCTGTCTATGCTGATGGTATGAGCACGGGCGTTGCTTTGTGTAACTCCATCCCACAGCACTCTTTTAACATATACAGCAGAGTCAGGCAGATAGGATAAATTTACAATCTGCAAACCGGAAAGTGAGTTTGGCGATGAGTGTTCAGAGACGATATACAGATACTTGCCGTAAGTTTTCATCTCGCGCCAGATAATCCCACTGCCGGAAGGAGCCGGCCCGGGAATCATCCCTACCTGAACCGGTGAGGATGGGTTTGTGATATTGATGATAGATGTGCCTGCATTGTGACCAAGGAAAACATACTCCCTGCCGAGGGAATCCACATAACCCCAGATATTGGAATAGGTGTTGTAGTTATCCATCTGTGCAAGTTTTACAACATTCATGTTAATACCGGGCTGGAACTGCCCAAGAACCACCGCCGGAAAAAATGATATCAAAAGCAAAAAAAGACTGACCGATTTAGCCAATTGACTCCTTTTCATATAAGTTAAGATTAAGAAATGAATTTATAAATAATTACCCAGCTAATATGTGAAATTTGATGAGAGGTTCTACAATGTGTTGAAAATTAACCATCCGGCCGACCGGTAACACGAATGTGGTATAAGTCCTTATAAAACAATAATTTAGGTCTGGCACTTACAAAACTATTACAAAGGAATTAACTTTTATTTAACCTTTTTTTTTGTTAAATATAAAATCAAAATAAAGTAATTAATGAGGTTTTCCATGGGCAACATCAAATATTCGATTAAGCCGCAAACAGGGAGCATTAAGCTGCCTGATTCCCTCGGTTTTGGTCAGATTTTCACTGATCATGTTTTTGAGATGGATTATACTCCCGCTAAGGGCTGGCACAATCCCGAAATCAAACCGCTTGCGTCCCTCACTCTTCATCCCGCTTCCATGTTCATGCATTATGGTCAGGCAATATTTGAAGGGATGAAAGCATTCAAACAAATAAATGATGATGTTGTACTTTTCCGCCCGGATAAACATTTTGAAAGATTAAACCGCTCGGCTGCAAGACTCTGTATGCCGCAGGTTGATATTCCGTTTGTCATTGAAGCCCTTAAGGAACTGGTAGCTGTTGAGCGCAACTGGATTCCGGAAAAAGAAGGAGAATCGCTCTACATCCGCCCGTTTATGATAGGTATGGATTCAGTATTGGGCGTAAAGCCTTCCCAGTCATATAAATTTATTATCCTGCTTTCTCCTGTCGGCGCTTACTATCCGGAAGGATTTAAGCCGGTTAAGATACTTGTGCAGGATGAT
>CAYYJL010000054.1:0-10139 GCA_964472245.1 uncultured Ignavibacteriaceae bacterium
CTGCGGAATCAAACAGGTATAAAAACCCGGACTCATACTTCCAAAACGGTTTCCCGTCCGGTTTTGCACCTGCGTGCCGCCCTGATTCCGGCAAAACATCTGCCAAAAGCAGCATAGCCGCCAATACAATCTTAAGTCCTGTCACAGGTTTTTAAGGGAATTATTCAGTTTTGAAATTGCTTCCTTGGCATCCCCAAAATACATCAGGGAGTTAGGCAGGTAAAACAGTTCATTATCAATCCCTGCATACCCGGCAGCCATAGACCGCTTAACAATAATGATGGTTTTAGAATAATCCACATTCAGAATCGGCATTCCGTAAACCGGTGAACTCTGGTCCGTTCTTGCCGCAGGATTCACCACATCGTTGGCACCGATGATAAGGGATATATCCGTATTCCGGAACTCCTCGTTGATATCTTCAAGTGCATACATCATGTCGTATGGAATGTTTGATTCCGCTAGCAGTATATTCATGTGGCCGGGCATTCTTCCCGCAACAGGATGAATGGCAAACTTGACCGAAATGTTTTTACTGATGAGCAAATCCATTAAATCTTTCACCACATGTTGTGCTTGTGCAACGGCCATCCCATATCCGGGCACAATCATCACGGATGAGGCGGAGTCAAATATCATTGCCGCTTCTTCAGAATCAATTGATTTAACCGTGACATCCTTTTTAACCGCTCCTGTTGCTGCAACTGCGGTATTACCAAACCCGCCGAGTACTACGTTCATGAGGGAGCGGTTCATTGCTTTACACATGATGTTAGTTAAAATGATTCCGGAGGCACCAACCAAGGCACCTGCTATGATGAGCATATTGTTATCCAGCACAAATCCCGTGGCAGAACCTGCCAGGCCGGAATAGGAATTCAGTAATGAGACAGCCACCGGCATGTCCGCTCCGCCAATCGGTATCACAAGCAAAACCCCAAGCAGAAGGGATACTCCTAAGACTGTATATAAATACCATTCTGTATGCGGATCAGAGACCAAAAGGATTATGAGAACCAGGGTGCCCAGCAGCAGTATAAAATTAATGGGATGCTGAAATTTGTACTGCACCGAGTTACCGGAAATTGTTCCCTGCAATTTTCCGTATGCAATCAACGAGCCGGTAAACGTAACTGCTCCGATGAGTACACTGAGGGAAACGGTCAGTGCAATTTTAAATGAAATATCCTCGGGAGAAGCATCAACTTTGTAGTATTCCGCCAGACCAACGAGAGCGGAGGCAGCGCCGCCAAAACCGTTCAACAGGCCCACCATCTGCGGCATTGCAGTCATCTCAACCTTAAGCGCAATTACCGTTCCGACGGCAGTACCAACCAGCAGGCCGATGAGTATATATTCATAAGAGAGAATTTGTTTATCAAACAAAGTCACAATAACCGCCATAAACATTCCCAATGCGGAAAGGAAGTTCCCCTGGCGTGCAGTTTTTGGTGAACCGAGTTTTTTTATGCCGTATATAAAGAGAACAGAAGAAACCAGATAAACAATATTTATAAGAAGTTCTGTGGAAAACATCACTTACCCTTCTTTTTAAACATTTTTAACATTCTGTCTGTTACCAGATAGCCGCCCACAACGTTTATGGTCGCAAATATCAATGCAGTCATACCCAGTATGGTTGCAATAAAATTATCTTCTAAGCCCGAAGCAATCAAAGCGCCAACGATGGTAATTCCGGAAATTGCATTTGAGCCGGACATCAGAGGTGTGTGGAGATTTGGCGGGACTTTTGTGATAAGTTCAAAGCCGACAAAAATTGCCAGAACAAAAACGTATATAAACATTAATAACGTAAAATCTTCCATAATCAACCTTTACTTTCAAGCAGATTTTTAACCCGCTGATTAATTACTTCTCCGTTAAAGGTGAGCAGTGCCTCACGGAGTATTTCATCCTCCCTGTTCAACACAATACTCTCATTTTTTCCTTTCAGGTACTCCAGTAAAGCAACAAGATTTTTTGCATAGAGGTCACTCGCCTGCGGAGCCATAAGAGAAGGGAAATTTGATTCCCCGACAATAGTTACCCCTTTAACCGATACCGTCTCACCGTTTTTGGTTAATGCGCAGTTTCCGCCTGAATCTGCAGCCAGATCCACGATAACTGAACCGGGTTTCATGTTTGCAACCATATCCTCGGTTATAATTAACGGAGCTTTTCTTCCCGGAACTACAGCAGTGCAGATTATAATATCACTCGCGGTAACATGTTTGGAAAGTGCTTCTTTTTGTTTTGCAATTTCTTCAGGAGTTGCTTCCCTTGCGTAGCCCCTGCTGTCCTGCAGGTTAGCACCCGGGAGTATATCAATAAACTTACCGCCAAGACTCTGTACTTCTTCTTTGACTGCTGACCTTACATCCGTAACCTCAACCAACGCACCCAAACGTTTGGCAGTACCCAGGGCCTGAAGACCTGCAACACCTGCGCCAATTACCAGAACCTTTGCAGCCCGTATTGTAGCAGCTGCTGTCATAAGCATGGGGAATATCCTGCCGTAATGATAAGCACCGGTTATTACTGCTTTATATCCTGCCAGATTATTCTGCGAGCTCAGAGCGTCCATCCGCTGTGCCTTTGTTGATCGGGGTATAAATTCCATTGCAACGGCATTCACACCCTTTTCAGCAAGACTTTGAATATACTGGGGGTTATTAAGGGGGGTTAAAAAACTGATGAATAATTTTCCGGCACCCATTTCCGGTATCATAAAACCGGTAGTTGAGTCAGCTGTGGGCGGTTTCACCTGAAGGATGATTTCTGATTGGGAATATACATCCCGGGCAGTTCCGCAAATAACGGCTCCTTCGGCGGTAAAATCTTCGTCAGAAATAAAGGCAGTTTCCCCTGCTCCCTTTTCTATGTAAATACTAAACCCCATTTGTTTCAATTTTTTGACAGAATCCGGTACCAAAGCTACACGGTTTTCTCCCGGGAATGTTTCTCTTATTACTCCGATTTTCACGGTAAAAATCCGTAAATGTTATTAAATAGTATAGTAAAATAAAGATTTCCCCTAAGTATCTGAAGGATTTTCACACATAAATGCGATTTATGGCGTAAATCAGCACACTAAAGTTAATCTTTCATTATTTTGCAGTATGAATTTGAGATTAAGATGGTAAAAGTACAGGATCTGACGGCTAAGTATAACAATCCCGCCAATTTTTTCAACCGTGAATTAAGCTGGCTGGAATTCAACAGAAGAGTTTTGGATGAGGCATGCCACCCCTCCGCCCCATTATTGGAGCAGGTTAAATTCCTTTCAATATTCTTTAATAACCTGGATGAGTTCTACATGATTCGCGTTTCCGGACTTAAGGAGCAGATTCATGAAAAGAGACTAAAGGAAACCATAGACGGAATGGATGCCATGCAGCAAATCCGCGAGATTGAACGACGCCTTGCCCCCATGATATCCAGAGCAATAAATTTTTGGAATTTCGAACTCATCCCGTCACTCCTGAATGAAGGTATCATCATCCACCATTTCAATCATGAAACCAAAACCATAGACGGATTTACTGAAGCAGAAAACAAAGTCATTTCTGATCACTTTGAAAATTTTATACATCCGATTTTGACTCCGCTGGCTACAGACCCGGGCAGGCCATTCCCTCATATTTCTAACCTAAGTCTCAGTTTGGCAATTAAAATAAAATCTCCAAAAGGAGAGGAGCATTTTGCCAGAATTAAAGTGCCCACGGGTAAAGATATAAGGAGAATTTACCGAGTTGATGAAATTCTGGAAAAAGCAGGACTTGTTCCTCCGGAGGGTAAACACCTCTACCGGTTTGTATGGCTTGGTGATTTAATAAAATGTAATCTGCACAAATTGTTTCCGGGAATGATTGTTCAGGGAGCATACCGTTTCCGCGTTACCCGGGATACCGATATAGAAATTCTTGAAGACGAAGCGGATGATTTGCTTAACCTGATTGAAAAGAACATCAAGCAGAGGAAATTCGGGCAGGTAGTCCGCATGGAAGTGGAGAGCACCATCCCTGAGGATATGCTAAATCTTCTCATAGATAATCTGGAAATCACTCCGGATGATGTTCAGCCGCTGCCGGGTGCAATGGGATTAAGTGACTTAATTTTGCTGTACGATCTTCCGTTCCCTAATCTTAAGTTTAATCCGTTCTACAGCCAAAAGCATAAACGCCTGCATGAGGAAATTGATATATTCACATCCATAAAACAGGGTGAACTGCTGCTTCATCACCCATACCATTCATTTTCGCCCGTCATTGATTTTATCCGGAGTGCTGCAGCGGACCCGGATGTTCTGGCAATTAAGCAAACTCTGTACAGAGTCGGACCAAACTCCCCTGTCGTTAAATCGCTGATAGAAGCAGCAGAAAGCGGCAAACAGGTTGCTGTTCTGGTGGAACTCAAGGCACGTTTTGATGAGGAAAATAATATAAAATGGGCCAGGGAACTTGAGCAGGTCGGGGCACATGTTGTTTACGGGCTGGTTGGGCTCAAGACACATGCCAAGATGACTTTAGTTGTAAGAAGAGAGACCTCCGGCATAAGAAGATATGTGCATCTTTCAACAGGTAATTATAATGCTGCAACTTCCAAGATATATACCGATCTTGGTTTTTTCACTACCGATCCTGATATCTGCTCAGATGTAACCGATTTATTTAATTTCCTCACCGGTTACTCCAAGCAGCAGGAGTTCAGAAAACTGTTTGTGGCACCGGTTAATCTGAGGGAAAAATTATTAGGACTCATATTCAATGAGATAGAGCACGCCCAAAACGGCAGGCCCTCCCAAATAATATTTAAGGCAAACTCCCTTGTGGACCCCGCAATTATTTCTGCATTATATGAGGCCTCATCTTACGGCGTACATATTGATTTAATTATTCGGGGAATTTGCTGCCTTGTGCCCGGTGTCCCGGGATTATCTGAAAACATCCGGGTTACGAGCATTGTGGGAAGATTCTTGGAACATCACAGGATTTACTACTTCCTGAATGACGGAGAGGAAAAGATTTACCTGAGCAGTGCAGACCTGATGCAGCGAAATCTTGACGGCAGAGTTGAAATTGCTTTCCCTCTGGAAAATCCAACTTTAAAGAAATATGTAAAAAACAAAGTTCTTGCAGTTATGCTTCAGGATAACGTAAAAGCAAGATTGTTAAATTCTGAAATGAATTATATCTCCCCTCCGCCTGCAGAAAACGGAACAGTGGTAAACTCTCAGGAATGGCTGATGTCAGACGCTATGCGGGGAGGAAGAAAAAAACCGAAGAAAAGGTCAGGCATTAAGCCACATACCTAATGGCTGAAAGTTCGTATTTTGCAGACAGATTTTTTAAAATATATTGAGCACTATGACTATTGAAAGCGTAAAAAAATCCCTTAGCAGGGTGATGGATCCCGATTTACACAGAGATTTAGTATCCTTAAATATGATTAAGGATATTAAAATTGTCAGAAATATTATTCAGGTAGAGGTTGAATTAACAACACCCGCCTGCCCGTTAAAAGATAAAATAAAATCAGACTGCATTAATGAAATTAAAAAGGATCATCCGGATGCTTCCGGTGTTGAAATAACCATGGGCGCGCGTGTTTCCGGCAGAACCGGCGGTGGAGCAAACATTATTCCCGGTGTAAAAAACACTATAGCAGTTGCCAGCGGTAAAGGCGGAGTCGGTAAAAGCACAGTTGCCGTAAACCTTGCTGTATCCCTCGCTAAACTTGGTGCTTCAGTCGGATTGATTGATGCTGATATATACGGTCCCAGTATCCCCCTCATGCTCGGTATAAAGGAGAAGCCGCGTGTCTATCAGGACAAGGATACCATGAAGATGATTCCGATTGAAAATTATAACATAAAATTGATGTCCATCGGCTTCCTGATTGATGAACAGAATCCCGTGATCTGGCGCGGACCAATGGCAAGCGGTGCCGTAAAACAATTTATGTCTGATGTTGAATGGGGTGATCTGGACTATTTGATTTTTGATATGCCTCCCGGAACAGGAGATATTCAGCTTACCTTATGCCAAACGATTCCTCTCACGGGTGCTGTTATTGTGACCACACCGCAGGCGGTTTCTCTGGCTGATGCTCAAAAGGCATTGAAGATGTTCAACAGGGTTAACGTACCAATTCTTGGTGTTATAGAGAATATGAGTTACTTTATTGCACCTGATACGGGAGCCAAGTATGATATATTCGGCACAGGCGGCGGTGAAAAACTGGCAAAAGAAAATAATACGCAGATGCTTGGCGGCATTCCCATTGATCCGAGAATCCGTCTCGGCGGTGATAGCGGCAAACCTATCGTTCATGAATATGCTGACTCTGAAAATGCCAAAGCAATCATTGAGATAGCTAAAAATCTTGCAGCCCAGATAAGTATTTCCAATATCCAAAGTGCTATGAAACCCAAAATGGAGATTGTAGTAGAAGAATGAACCTTGAAGAAAGAGTCTCAAAAGCTTTAGAAACCGTACGGCCATACTTGAATGCTGACGGCGGGGATGTGGAATTAATAAACATCTCCAGTGACGGCATAGTAAAAGTTAAACTGACCGGTGCATGCAGCTCTTGCCCTATGTCTCAGATGACACTGCGGGCCGGGGTGGAACGTGCCTTAATACGGGAAGTTCCCGGCATCAGAAGAGTTGAAGCGGTACTGTAATATATCGGTAAGGAGCAGATTTATTGAATAATTACAGAAAATTTGTGTTAGGTGCAGCTATTATAATATGCTGCATCTCCCTTCTGTATCTGTTCTCTGAATTGTTTCTTGTCCTGGCAATTTCTTTACTCATCTCCCTCGTACTTGACCCCATCGTTAGTTTTATTGAAAAGCAGAGAGTGAAGCGGCTCACTGCCGTTATTCTTGTGCTCTCCTCTCTGACTTCATTAATGTATATCGGACTATCCCTGCTGATACCGGCATTAATGGCACAAAGTTCTACAGTAATAACTGCGCTCAGAGATTTCTCGCTTACTCAGGAACTTACCCGCATTGAAATTGCTTTGCATCAGTTATTCCCCTTTTTGGAAAGAGATTTTATTGCAAACCGCCTGGAAAAATTCATTGCAGGTTCAATTGAAATGACCCTGAATCAGTTTGCTAATTTTATCACCAATATTTTTTCTGTATTTACTGTTTTGGTAATTCTCCCCTTCACTACATTCTTTTTCCTGAAGGATAAAGAGTCCATAGTCAAAAGTTTTTTGGATATACTCCCCAATAAATATTTTGAGATGTCGTTCTATATCAGCAGAAAAGTATCCGGACAGTTAAGCCGTTATGTCCGCGGTTGGATTTTGGACGCGATGTTCGTTGGTTTTTCCTGCGGGCTTGGATTTTACATTTTGGGAATTAACAGCTATCTGACTTTGGGTATTATCGCGGGGCTGGGGCACTTGGTTCCGTATTTCGGGCCTATTATCGGAGGAATACCCGCATTATTCATCTCATTGTTGCAGCATGGTGATTTTTCACACGCACCGCAGATTCTACTGCTGCTGGGGCTTATCTATGTTGTGGATAACGGTATTGTGCAGCCCTACGTCTTCTCAAAAAGCGTTAATATGCATCCGGTAATGATAATACTGCTGATTGTTGCTGGAAGCCAGATCGGCGGGGTATTCGGAATGTTATTTGCCGTCCCGGCAGCTACCGTTATAAAAACCGCAGCTGCGGAAACTTATAAGGGGTACAAAAACTACAAGATCACCCGGTTTCAGGCCGCCTGAAATCAGCTTTCCTCTATTAAGCGCTTAATCAAATCTGAAGAAGAAACACCGTCTGCTTCTGCAGAAAAATTGGTTATCATCCTGTGCCGTAATACCGGCAGCATTGCAATCTTGATATCATCAATGGAGGGCGCAAACCTGTTATTCATGAGTGCAAACGCTTTTGCCGCCAGAATCATAAACTGCGAAGCACGGGGTCCCGCACCCCAGCGTAAATAATCTTTTATATATTTGGGAGCAAGATCAGACTGCGGTCTGGTTCTATTGGTCATCTGCACGGTGTAGTCAATAACTGTTTCGGAGACCGGTACTTTGCGAACCAATTCCTGAAATGCAAGTATATCTTTTGCGGATAATGCAATTTTGGGCTGCTCTCCCGGTAATCCGGTTGTGCTCCTTACAATTTCCTTTTCTTCTTCAATTCCGGGATAGTCTAACCACAGATTAAACATAAACCTGTCCAGCTGGGCTTCAGGCAAAGGATAGGTGCCTTCCTGCTCAATTGGGTTTTGTGTTGCCAGGACGAAGAATGGTTCACTTAAACTATATGTTTTGCCGCCAACAGTAACCTTATGCTCCTGCATCGCTTCCAACAACGCTGCCTGTGTTTTGGGAGGGGTTCGGTTTATCTCATCGGCTAAAATTACATTTGAAAAAATTGGACCTGGAATAAAACGGAATTCTCTCCGCTTTGTGGATAAATCTTCTTCAATTACTTCCGTACCGCATATATCACTCGGCATTAAATCCGGTGTAAACTGTATCCTGTTAAACGAAAGATCAGTTACCTGGGAAAGTGTTTTAATTAAAAGTGTTTTTGCAAGACCCGGCACGCCTACCAGAAGGCAATGCCCTTTGCAAAGCATGGAAACCAGCAGCTGATCAATAATGTCTTCCTGACCCACAATAACTTTGCGGATTTCACTTTTTATGGAATCTAATACCCGGGAAAGTTGTTCGGCTTTTGCTACATCATCCTGCATTGCGTGTTTTGTCTTTTCTTCCTGTTATATTTTTACTTCCCAGTATATACTGGATTTTAATTCATCAAGATACTCAGAATAAAGTTTCTGTTTCTTGTATTCATCGGAAAGTTTTTTCAAATCAACATAATCAGCTTCCAAATCAGGTTTGTGCTGCGGAATTTTCTTTTCCAGCCACACGATATGGTATCCATAGCTGACCGGATTTACGTTCACACGCTTGGGGTAACTCAACTCTCCCTCTTTAAGCTTGGAAACAATTTCCAGCAGGTTTTTGTCGAGCTGTTCTAAGTAAAACGTGCCGAGTGAGCCGCCAAAGTCTTTTGTTTCAGGGTCATCGGAATATTTTCTTGCATATTCCGCAAAAGTTCCAAACTTTCTGTTAACACTGTCGCGTATATCAGAAAGAAATTCAATTGCATCAAGGTCTGCCTGGTCATCAGCTTTAATCTTAATGAGTATATGCCTTGTACTGATAGACTCACCCCTTTTATCCATCAATTGTATAATGTGATATCCTACAGGTGATTCAATAACCTCTGAAATCTCGTTCACTTCGAGTGCAAATGCTGCGGACTCAAATTCAGGATAAAACACTCCTCTTTTTACATATCCCAAATCACCTCCTGCTGCCGCGCTGCCGGGATCTTCAGAATATTTTTTTGCCATTTCTGAAAAGTCAGCCCCTGCCTTTATTGAATCCAGGATACTTTTTGCGAGTGCATAATACTTTTTCTTAAGAGCATCGGTTGTTTTGGGATTCCTGAATATATGTGAAACCTTTACTTTTTCCGGAATAACGCCGAGTGAATCCTTAAAGTTTGTGAAAAACTCCTCCACCTCTCTCCGTGTGGATTCTATTAAACCAAACTTCTTCTCCTGCATCCTGCTGACCAGGATTTCTTTTCTTACGTTATCACGAATCTCCCTGCGGATTTTTTCCAAAGTCATGCCGTACATCTGTTCCACACGTTCCTTGGAACCAACCTGCTGAATAATCATGTCAACCTGATAATCTATCTGGCGTTTAACTTCTTCCTCTGATACAACTATGGAATCCAAAAGTGCCTGAGCATACAGCAGCTTTTCTTCAATCATAGAGTTAAGTATCTGCGTTCTCAGTGCAGGAGTGTTGGGGTCCAGTTTACGCTGATTGGCAAATAGATTAACCTGAAAATCCCACTCACTTTTCAGGATAATTTCATTATCAACCACCGCAACTATTTTATCAATAACTTCCTGCGGCTGGGCGGAAAAGGAGAAGATGAACGTAAACAACAGACAAAGATTCTTAAACATATAACTTTTCATTTAATTTCAATTTCATTTTTTTCATAAAGCCCTGCAAGCATTTTTTTAATGGCTTCCTTCTTTTGTTCCTCTTTATATAACATGAGTACC
>CAYYJL010000055.1:0-10122 GCA_964472245.1 uncultured Ignavibacteriaceae bacterium
GGAATCGCCCACAAACTTGTATTCAGAACTAAACATGACCTTTGGGTTGCCTTAGGGGCGGGACAGGTATTGCTGCATACCAATGATTCTGCTAAAACTTTTCATGACACGCTCCGTGTTTGGGATATTGTCCCCAACCCAGGTAATGCCATTATATTTGATTTGTCGTTCCCTGATTCACTGCATGGTTTTGGTGTGGGAGATTCCGGCGCAATCATTTCTTATGTATATATGGAACCGCTTGATGTCAAGGATGAAAACCCCCTTCTGCTGCCTGAGATATATGAGCCCCCTGTTAATTATCCGAATCCCTTTAACCCATTTACGACAATAACCTGGCATGCTCCGCAAGCGGGCTCCCTGCGGCTGAATATATACACGCCATCAGGGGAACACATTGCCGCACTGCATAACGGCATTGTTGCAGCAGGCGCTCATTCTTTTCTCTTTGATGCTTCACGGTATCCCTCCGGTGTATATCTCTACCGGCTGGAATACCGCTCAGCTGTAAACCCGCAGAAAGATATTATTCAATCCGGCAAAATGGTTTACCTTAAATAAACCCGGTTCGACTCCGCTCACCGACCCGCACAAATATTACTTAATCAGATTCATCATACCAGTGGCAGCAAAATTCCCCGCACGTAATCTGTAATAATATATACCACTGTTCAGCCCTGCTGCGTTGAATTCTTTAGAGTGCCTGCCTGCCTCCAAATTTTCGCTGATCAAAACAGCAACTTCCCTTCCCAAAACGTCATATACTGAAAGTTCAACATAAGATGCCCTGTCTATATTGAAAGAAATGATTGTTGACGGATTAAACGGGTTGGGATAATTCTGCATAAGCTCAAACCTTGATGCCGCATCAGTAATTTCTTCAATTGAGGTATTAACAACCTGCAGCGGCACGGAGTATAACTGATACCTTCCGCTTCTGTTGTCCATCCATACCGGCAGTAATTTTCCGGATGTGTACTGCAGCGCAATATTATCCCCCTGATAACCCTGTCCCAATCCACCGACCGGTTCGGGTTTAAATGCCCCTTTGGTTAACTCCATTTCGCTGAAGCTCATGCCGCCGTCGGTAGAGCGCGCTAAAAACACATTGGTGGAATCGTTTGTAGTAAGCCGGTCATCATAATACATAATATTCACGCCGCCGGCAGCATCAACATCCAATGCTGGAAAATACTGCGTTTTGCCGTTATTAAGTGCGTCACCGTTTACCCGTCTTGCTAGCAGCCAGGACGTTCCATTATCCCGTGAACAATGCAGGATTACATCAGGATCGCTGCCTGCAGGTGCTATGTTTTTTTGAGTAGTGACAATATATATACTACCGGAGTTTGTACCGGCAGAGTTGTCAATTGAAATTCTCGGATACCCATTAACCCGGATATTTTGCTTCCCTGCAAGTGTTCCGGTAATGCCATTTACTGAATATGCATTTTCTGTAATATTCCACTGCACCCCCCCATTAGTTGAAACTGCAAAGCCCACTTTTGTTTCCTGAAACGGTGAAGTTGATGTTACTCCGGCCCATACAAGATATACCTTTCCGTCTTTACCTACGGTTATATCAGGTCCGGCACAGCGCTGTGAAGGATTATTTACCGGAACCGGAGCTGACCAAGTTACGCCTGCGTTATCGCTGTATGTTATATATACAGCATACGGCGGGGCGAATCTTACATACGTCGCATAAATTCTTCCGTAATAGGGGCTGCCCGGATAAACATCCGCTGCAACATTTGCCCTTTCCAGATCATGATTGGTAATCTGTACCGCTGCTGACCAGGTGAGCCCCTTATCTGCAGAGGTATGAGAAAACAATCCGTAAAACGGCGCTCTGCCAAGCCGCACCAAAACATACCTCCCCTGCGCATCTATGGTAATACCCGGGTCGCCCCCGTGAGAGTTTACTGCTGCACCGCTGCAGGTATCAGTCCCGCGCCAGGTGATTCCGCCATTAGTTGTAACGTATATACCCTCACTGATAAAAAACGGAGTAAGCTGCGTTGTATTGCCTGATACAAATATATGATTGGGGTCCGCAGGATCAACCGCTGCAAATGGTTCAGTTTGATGCGTATTGCTCGGATATAATCGGTACGGATCACCCTGCCTGATGATATCGGCAATCTGCCCGTAAAGAATACTGCTTATTAAAAAAATTGGAAAGAAAAATGTTTTCATAATCTCAAATATCTGCCGTTAAATTATTATATAATGCACATCCCCGCTTCCTGCGGGGATGTGCACCGGGAATTATCTTTTGGTTCCGTCCTTAGAAACTGTAACTGATAGTTAAATTTCCGAAAAAGTTTCTCGGTTCACCTGCTTCATAAAATCTGCCGTTAGTGGCATTGATGTTTATGAATCCGACATATTCCTTATCAAGCAGATTCATCCCGCCGCCTGAAAGGATAAAGCTGAACGGACCGGTAAACAACTCTGCCCCCAGCGTTAAACTCAGCAGGGAATATCCCTCAGTCTCAGCATTGTTCTGATCATTCACATACATTTTCCCCACTGTCTGAAACTGTGTCTTGGCAAAACCAATCACATTATCGCTGAGCAGTTTATTGTATGCAAGCGAAAAGGACATATTCATTTTCGGGACGCTTGGCACCTCCTTACCGCTGTAATCAACATCGGTTGCTGCACCCGTGCCGGAAATAGACCGCAGTATATACGAGTCATAACTGAAATCAGAATAGGTGATGCTTGTCCCGAATGTCAATCCCTGCACAATCGCAGTGGTCAGACCAAGCTCCACACCGCTTCTTGTCGTCTGTGCAGAATTGCGGTAAAATACATCGCCGTTAATATCAAACGGGATAATCTCATCTTCAATCACACTGCGGAACAGCGTTGCCTCAAAATTAATACGGCTGAAATATGCCCTGCCGGGATATACAAAGCTTCCCTTTGTCCCGGCTTCCATGTTTGATGAACGCTGCGGCTTCAGGTCCGGATTCAGATGTGCCTGCCCTGTATAGTCATCCATTTCATTGGAAGCGGGTACATCGAAGCTTAAACCAAATGAACCATACACTGACCAGTTTGGGGAAAGTTTATAATTCAGCGCTGCCTTGGGAGTAAATTCGCCGAATGATCTTTCGGAGTTTTTATATCCGGCCATCAAATCATTTACCTTAAACAGAACATTATCATATCTTCCTGTTACAAGCAGATAGAATTTCTTCTGATATAATTCCAGGTTATTGGTAAAATAAAAACCGGTATTGGCTATTGTTTCATCGGTCAGGTTTTGCAGTAAATCTGTTTTTGTACCTGCTACATTTTGGAACTCACTGATAGGACCTGTCTGATAAAACAAATCTCCGCCAAGCGAAAACTCGTTATCCAAACCGCCGACTGTCCTCCGCATGATATACCGCGCACTTGAACCCAATCCGTACCGGTCAAACAACCTGATAGTTCTCTGCGATCTCTGGAAGTACTTGATAGTGCCGTATGCTGTTATTTCAAGCTCATCCTTTTTTGCTTCATCCAGTGCGGCTGAATAACGGAGTGCTATTCTTCCTTTGTTACTCAGGCGGTAATAATCAAAGTTCTTTTCATTTGCTGCCGCCTGAAATCTGTCTGTTTCCATCTGCGCAGCCGTTAAAGAACCCGGCAGCTTAATGGTGCCTTGCGCATAATAAAACAGCACCTGAAATTTTGAAAGCGGATTTGGAGTAACCTCCAGCACGGAATTCAGCACATGCCAGTTATCCGCACTGTGTTCACGGAATCCCTTATACGTATGATATGTATAATTCATCATAAATCCGTAATCTTCAGTCCTTAAACCCAGCTTAAAGCCGTTGCGCTTCAGGCCAAAAGAACCGACCTCATTAAACTGTGTTATAAATGAATTGCGGAAATTAATATCACTGATAAAGTTTACCACACCGCCCGGTGCATTGGTATATAATGAAGAGGAGTTTCCCTTCACTATTTCTATGCTGCCGATGGACTGAAAATCAATTGCTTCAATGCGTGTCTGACCGTCCGGCTCGGATTCCGGTATTCCGTCAAGCAGAATTCTCACTCCGCGTATGCCGGAGTTGGACCTGCTGCCGTAACCCCTGATGGATATACGCACATCATGATTGCCGTAGCGGGACTGCATAAAGACACCCGGTACATTTGCCAGAACATCGTTGATAGAAGTCTTCTTTTCAAAACGGTACTCAGCGTTATTTATCCGGGTAACAGGATACGGTATATCAATTATTTTCTGATCCACACGGGTCCCTGTCACCACCACTTCATCTGTCTCAAAATAAAGTGAGTCCGTAATCATGTACGTAGAGTCTTTTCCCATAACCAGATATCCCTGGGAATAGAAATCACCCGCACAGATTACAAGGAACAAAAAAGTATATATAAAACGATTCACTATCGTTTTACTCCTTTCGTAAAATGGATGAATTAACCCGCCGCATCTGCAGCAGGCAGTTATTTAAACAAGTGAAAGGAGAAGATTTTCCGGAGGCGGAGTTGAAGGTTCAAAATTGCCGGTGTACGGATATATCTGTGTCAGCAGCGGATAGTCTGTTAATCCCAGCAAAGCTGTGCGCAATGTTTCCCCGCCGAGCACATATTCCTGCTGTACTTTATCAAAAATTTTAATTGCACTGGAGTTTTTATTCCGGTCCCCCTGGAATTCCCTTTTAATCAGATTATCCATGTTGGCAAACAGACGGGTTTCATCCTCGTCATCAATGCAGAGATATTCTATCGTGCCGTTTTCATGAATTTTTGTGCTGATAATATCATACATTCTTCCGTGCAGGCGGAACTCGTTGTCATCCTTCCAGTCGAGTGCCGCATCTTCCCCCTTAGCAGGATCAATCAGGATAAGCTTCAGCCGGTCTTTGGGGAACTCCCCTTTCAACTTCATTTTCATCTCTTTCTTAATCTTCATCTTGGCAAGATAAAATGCACCGATGTACCCTGCAGAATTGAAGAGTAAGATAGAAAGAATGAGTAAAGAAAGAAGGCGCTTCAGCATCAGTTAAATTGTTAAAAGAGTCCAAAAATACAAAATCCGCGGGATTTACATGCAGTAAATACCTTTGCCATGCCCAAAAACAAAAGAAATATCGGCAAAGAGGGGAAAATTTTGTATTTTTGCACTTCAAATTTGCCCCCGTAGCTCAGTGGATAGAGCAGCGGCCTCCGGAGCCGTGTGCGCAGGTTCGACTCCTGCCGGGGGTACCAATATTCCACATAGCTATTTCCCTTTTCCGTGATTATTTCGCTATTACACTTTTACTCTCTCGGTCATATCGTGTGTAATCAATTTCAAAAACAGCTTAAAACATATCAAAGGATTTTCCCATGGGCGACTGGGGTATATTTAATGACATAAAGGATGCGGGGCTCAACCGTCTTTTAACCCCGTTTATTAACAGCAAAATCAGTTCTTACGGAACTCTTTCGGATTTCAGAATTGATTCCAAGAAAAAAGAGATTCATCTTAATATCCTGCTGAAAGGAGAATCAGAAACCATTACCGTTTCAGTCTATCAGTATGAAATTGTTAAATCCGGCACTGAGTATTTTGTTACGTTTCAGGAACTCAGGGCTGAAAGGGAATGGATAAATCTCTTAATCCAAAACGAACTGCTCCCCCGTTTCATTCCGGGGAATCATTACCCGATCTCAGCCGAACTCGCAGCGTTTATTAAAAGGTTTGTTTAAGGGTTTTCTCCCTCAGAAATATGAACCTTGGTGATGAACCGTTTCAGGTACCGCCGGGACACAATTCCTCAGTATATATACAGCGCGAGTAAACGGTGTACTTGTTTCCTCTAAAAGCACTGGATACTTCATTGGTGGTCTGCTTGTTATACTAAAAGGAGTACTGCCGATCGGTTTTTAGACTCATGAAAACACAATCAAACCCGGGGAATTCAGTTTTTACAAATGCGGGTTTTATAGAGAATACAAACAAGCCCTAAACTCGACAATAGAACACTTTTTTTCAGATTCCCCCCAAAATAGTGCTTTGTTCATAACTTAAAAAATGCTATGTTTTCGAGATTCTCCCTTACAATAGTTAGCGTTTTGTGATTAGGTTTATTTTGTCAGCATCTTCTTCTTAGCCGAATCACAAATCTGAACTGAAGCTGTTTTTCATTTAGCTGTATTATCGCGATGTCACTGCACCGTAAAATAACGTACGCCTCTTTCCTCCTTGCACTTGTTGTAGTACTGCTCGCAGCCGGCGCTGTATATTCTGCCAATCAAATTGAAATTTATGTTTTAAAGTTGAAACTTGAATCGGACAAACAAACAGCAATTGCTGAGTTCCGCTCAAGTGTTTCCAGGTTAATCATGGCACCTAATGATTTCATTATTACACGCAGTCCTCATTACAGAGAAGAGTACTTCAGGTTATTTAATTTTGTACAATATAATTACTACCGGCTCAATAATTTGTCGATGGATTCATTTGAGAAATCCCAGCTCTCTGCTATTTCCGATCAGCTCGATTCTGTTGACAGGATGTCCTCAAATATTTTCTCCCTCACCAATGGTTCACCTGCGGTCCTGATATCCGAAATGGAAAAACTTGACTATCTGTATGCTGAAAATGTTAATATGGTAACAAGGCGAATGATAGACTCCACTAATATCCGGCTGCAGATGTATCACAGCAAGATTGCTGCCTTACGGGAAAATATCATTTTTTCTGTGTACCTTACTGTCCCCATATTTATCGCCTGCATTATTTTATTTATCCTCTTTACAAAATACTTTATCACCAAACCCATATCGTTGATTTCACAGGCAGCAAAGCTGGCGGTTAGTCAAAATTTTTCTCCGCTTCCGGTCTCCGGTAAAAACGATGAACTTGCCCTGTTATCAGCATCATTTAACAAAATGATTGAAACAATCAAGTTATCCGAACGGGAGCAACAGGCAGGCAAAAAACTTATCGAAACAATTCTTGAAACCGTCCCGCTTGGATTGCTGGTGTTTGAAGAATCAGGCAGAATCATCCATTATAATGAGGGCTTTTCAAAGTTATTCGATGTCCCTCCGGGTTATTTTTTACAAAAAAACATTGAAGATGTCCTGGAACTTGTAAGCGCACCTGAGCCATGCCGGCAGAAAATTATTTCACGCCAGACCATTACTGCGTCAGAATGTGTTTATAATAACCCTGTCCGGGGTCCACGTGTCATTCAAATAACCGTAAGGCAGGTAACATATTTTAACAATGCCTGTTTACTAATTCTTAATGACATTACCGATCAGAAAAAGAATGAGTTGTTAATTGCTGATAATGAGCGGTACTTCCGTGCATTGGCTGAAAATTCCGCAACCGGGCTGATGATAACAGATATATCAGGCACGATAACCTATGAAAGCCCGATTAACAAGACCCTTACCGGTTATGCAAAATCAGAACTAAACCCCAATAGTATATATTCTTTAGTACACCCTGACGATCAGGAACAGCTCACCTCGGCGTTCCGGTCAATAGCAGAACAGCCCTTATCTGCATTCAACCTGGAACTGCGCATCAGACAGAAAAGCGGCACCTGGTGCTGGATTGCAATTATGGCAAAAAATACACTGCAGGATTCTGTCATCGGCGGCATCATCATCGCATTTCAGGATATAACGCTGCGCAAAAGGATGGAAGAGCAGAACAAATTAATCCTTACCGCAATAGACCAGAATGCTGATTCAGTTGTTATTACCGATATGAATGGATATATACAATATGTAAATCCATCTTTTTATAAAATCTATGAATTTGAACCAGGTGAGGTTATCGGCAAAACTCCGGCCATTTTGAAATCGGGTCATCATAGCCCTGAGTTTTTTAAGCAGTTGTGGACAACAGTACAAACCGGCGGTGTTTTTTCCGGTTTATTTATCAATAAAAGTGCATCCGGTAAACTGATATATATCAACCAAACCATTACGCCGGTCAAAGATAACAAAGGAAGAATTACTAATTTTGTTTCGACAGCAAAGGAATTCACCGAGCAGTATCTGATGGAAATGAGACTCCGCGAAAACGAATCTCATACATTGATGATCTTAGAAAATATTAATGAAATAGTATACTCTACCAGTTTTACCGGAATTAAAAATGCTGACACAGCGGATTTTGTCAGCAGTAAGTCAACAGATATTATGGGATACACTCCGGAAGAATTTAAGCATAATTCATCTCTCTGGCTTCAGGTAATACACCCCGATGACCGGCAGAGGGTTATAGAACAAACTTCACGGATTTTTAAGGATGGAATACCCGTAACAAGGTCTTTCCGTGTGCTGCATAAAAATACCGGCAAGTATATCTGGCTGGAAGATACCATAGTTCCTAAACGGAACCAGGCAGGGGAATTCACCGGAAGTTTTGGGGTGGCACGTGATGTAACAGAACGTGTGATTCGTGACTCAGAAATTCTCTCTGAACGCAATAAGTTTACGCAGTTATTTGATAATTCTCCGGTTGCAATTGTACTGGTTGATGGTCTTGCCAAAATCACTCATGTAAATGCCGCATTCACCGCTTTATTCGGATTCACCATTGATGAAATCACAGGTAAAAATATTGACGATGTCATCATTCCGGATGAGTATCGGGAAGAAGCATCATCTGTTTCTCAAAATCTCCTCAACGGTGTTCAGGTTGATAAGGAGACCATCAGAAAACGGAAAGACGGCTCTCTTGTTTATGTGCAGGTTCTCGGGGTGCCTGTTTTAGCAAATGATCAGATTATCGGAGTATTCGGATTGTACGTTGACCTGACCCGTTCAAAAGAAGAAGCAAAAGAATTACTCCGGTTAAAGGAAATTGCTGAACGTTCCAGCAAATTGAAAGATTCGTTTATTGCCAATATGTCCCATGAAATCCGCACACCGGTTAACGGCATACTTGGAATGACCAGTATTATTAAGGATATGTTTGAAGAGCAGGTCAGTGAAGAAGATAAGTTTCTCTTTCAGGGAATTGAAAACGCAAGTACCCGTCTGGTTAGAACCATTGAAATGATCCTGAATTATTCCCGCCTGGAAGTGGGTGAATATCCGATGTTTAAGAAGGATATTAATCTTGAAACCATTTGCTCAAAACTTGTTACTGAACACAGGATGGCTGCTGCAAAAAAGGGTCTTTCTCTCTCCTATACTAATACGTGCGGAGACATCATCTTGCATGCGGATGAATACTCAATTACACAGTCCATTGCAAACCTTATTGATAATGCTATCAAATATACAAATGCCGGCTTTGTTCATCTTGCACTCAACAGGCAGGCGGACAGGCAGGTTATCCTTACTGTATCAGACAGCGGAATAGGAATATCCCAGGCATATATATCAGAGATCTTTGAGCCGTACCGGCAGGAGGAAACAGGTTATGGACGGGCGTACGAGGGAGTGGGGCTCGGGTTACCGCTTATAAAGAAGTTTATGGTTCTCAATAATTTTGATATCGGAGTTACAAGCGAAAAAGGAAAAGGAACTGTCTTTACAATATATTTTGGGAAACCTGCTTCACTTGTTTAATAAGCTCCTGTATATCCGTACACATGATAATTCACCCAACAAAGCCGCATGAGTGATCAGTTCCGCAGAATCTCTTACGCACGGACTCCTCCTCTTTCGGTTGACATAGAGAATAAAAATTGTATCCATAATCAGAATGCAAAAAATCACAAATTGATTTTGTTGAGGAACTAATTATCGCATCTAAGTATTATAATTTTCCTATTCCGGTTAAAATTTTATAATTATATACGGTGAACTGGCACATCTATATTATCTTTACCAGTATTTAGCAGTTCTATGCCAAGCACCTGCTCCAACTCAACAAGTGTATCAACGGTAAAATTATGTGTACAGGATAGCCATTCAGTTACAAGTGATGGATTGTTTTTACCCATCGCCTCCAATAAGTCGATATCCTTCCAACGTTTTTTCTTCATGGCTTCAGAAATTTTTACAGCAACAAGCATTTTTGCCTTTGTCTGTTCCCGTTCCAAAGGAGAAATTCTGTTAAGTAATTCTCCGATAATACTTCCTGTTTTTGGAATATTTTGCGTTTGCATATTTCAGTCATCATACATTATCAAA